>JACDED010000039.1:0-6137 GCA_013816615.1 Bacteroidota bacterium | reverse complement strand
GCTTATACTCAAGGCCCAGGGCCATAAGATATTGATTGGTTATGTCAATTTGGTCAGGTCCTACTCTTGCTGTATGATCGCCTCTACCTTGGTTCCTTTGAGGAAAGACAATACAATCTCCCTGTGATTTGCCTACCTTCATAAAATCATTGATCATACGGGTGCGGTAATACCAATACCGCCGATGCGCTTTATCATCATCAATTGATGGCTGTGCGAAAATTTGCCCCACAGTTACATAGAGGAAAAATGTTATTAAAAATATTTTAAATAATTTCATAATATAAATTTTAAATGGTTAAATAATTTTGAACTATAGAGCGGAAACTATTTTTCTCATTTTTGTTTTTGGATGTTTACTTTAATCTTAACTATCTCACTTTCTTGCTCTTTTATTTTTTTCTGCTGATCAACTACATATAGTGTCAGCTCTTCGATTTTTTTAAGAAGTAAAATATTCATTTCCGTAACATCTACACCATTCTTTTCAACTTCTTCAGCGCTTGGCATTTCAGGTAAATGCTTATTTGTTTTGTAATACGTTTCAACATCTTCTAACTTTGGAAGCTGATAATCTGCTGCAAAAACATAATCAGCCCAACCGCAATTAAGAGTAAGGTAAAGCGATTTGGCTACAATTGCCCCATCTACCGCAAAACTAAAAGCGGTATGATTTGTAGTTGGTTTTTTGCCGATCCAAACTTGTGGATACAATGAATTAGGAGGAACGCCTGTTGGTTTAAAATGAAGCAGATCAATTTCAGAGTGAATATGACCCACACCTGTAGCGTCCACATTAAAATCATAAGTAAGAGCCGCGTTTCCTACAGCTATCTTAGCTGGATTGTATGAATCTGTGGCGACTCTTAATGAAGAGCTCGAAGGATCATGAATATCTACTTTATAACCATCGCTTGGATTGGCATTAATACCGATCGTTCCATTAAATCTTGAGTTACCGTCTACTCTTAAATTTCCACCTGCAACATGCAATTTTTCGGCCGGTGAAATGCCGATCCCCAAATTACCTGTTACTTTTGCAGTACCTAAAGAATTTATTGAAAAGAATTCTGTTGAAGGGTTTGTTGCTGAACTTTTGTATGAAAACCCGTCACTCGATATTAAAGTCATTGCACCCATTGTTTCTATTGTTCCAGCTACATCGCCGTAAATTCGTGTATGAAAAGCTGTTCCCCAAACCGGGTCTACACCTTTTGTAATATCCAGCATGGCAGAAGGTGTGTTGTTATTTGGGCCAATACCAATGGCATGAGGACCTGCAGCAGTTGCGGCTTTAATAAACATTAATTGGTTGTCATTGGCCTTTAAAATAAAATCACTGTTATCACATGTCCCAATATTATTTTTTGTGCCCATGTTTTTGTTGCCACCACCGTACCATGTTACTGTAGAATTACAATTATATCCAAAACCCTGGGTTTTGAGAGTACCATTAGCATCAACATAAACAGGCCTTTCATCAGTACCTGCAAGATTATTTATAATTAAGTTTCCCTCAGCACTCATTGTCATTTTTGGCGTGCCGTTCGTTATAAATATTATTGGATGATTACTGCTGGTACCAATACGGGGGATACCTCCACCGGTAAAATTATTTAAAGCGGTGGTCCAGTTAATTTGACCAAAACCGCAGAGTGTTGTTACCGCTAAAACAGCAGTTAATTTTAATTTTTTCATGTAATATAAGTTTAGATTCAGAGTAAAATTACTTTACTGTTAAGCTGTAATTTTTTTCTTAAAGTAATTATACGGATTGGCCTTGTAAGTGGTCGGGATTTTTAAGCAAGTGTATTTTTACTTAAATACTTTGTGGCAATGATCAATTTTTAAATGAGAATTTATAAAAGAAATAAAAACGAACAGAATACATATTAGTATTGCATACTAATTAAAAACTACAAAAACTTTTCAATGGCTTTTGGCAAATGCTCAAATTCAAGCGCCTGAATTTTTTTTGATAAGATCTCAGCTGTATCATTTTCATCAATAACACATTTTGCCTGCAAAATTATTTCGCCCTTGTCGTATTCTTCATTTGCAAAATGAATGGTGATACCGCTTTCCCTATCCTTATTCGCAATAACAGCTTTGTGCACATTCATACCATACATTCCTTTGCCACCGTAATTTGGCAGCAATGCAGGATGCAGGTTTATGATCTTATTGGGAAATGCTTTTATAAATGCTTCGGGAATTTTTATTAAAAAGCCTGCTAAAATAATAAGGTCTATTTTTTCAACGTTTAAGAACTCAATAAATTTATCGGTGTAATTTTCTAAAGCTGCTTTGCTAATGATCTGCACGTTTTTTTTATGCTTCTCGGCACGCGCAATAATTCCGGCATCATCTTTATTGGTAACAACCAGCTTTATTTTTATACGGGGATCGTTAGCAAAGTAATTAAATAAATTCTCAGCGTTTGTACCTTCTCCGCTTGCAAATATAGCTGCATTGATCATAGGCGCAAAATTAACAAACATTTACGATTTAAAAATGGACGATTTACAATTGTAAATTGTAATTTTAGAAATTGTCAATAATTTACCTTATTTCTTAATTTTACCCTTATGGTACTTAACTATATAAATTGGAACCCCGCACCTGAGATCTTTACAATTCCCGGAATTGATTGGCCTGTACGTTGGTACGGCTTAATGTGGGCACTTGCTTTTATTGTGAGCCACTTTTTTATGAACCGTATTTTTAAGGCCGAAAAGCGTTCTGATAAAGCTTTAGATTCCCTAACACTTTATATAATTTTAGGTACCGTTATTGGCGCCCGCCTTGGCCATTGCTTATTTTACGGACCTTGGTTTGACGAAACATTGCAAAACGGAATGGTAATTGAAGGTTATTTATCGCATCCTTTAAATATGCTAAAAGTATATGAAGGTGGTTTGGCAAGCCATGGTGGAGCTATAGGAATTATAATTGCTATGGTATTATTTTGCCGTAAACATAAAGAGAGTTGGTTATGGTTATTTGACAGGTTAGTTGTAGTCGTACCAATAGCATCGATGTGTATCCGTTTAGGCAATTTAATTAACAGCGAGATAATTGGTAAAGTAACCGATGTGCCATGGGCGTTTATTTTTGTGCAGGAAGATAATTTACCACGCCATCCTGCGCAATTGTACGAAGCCATTTTTTGTTTCTTCTTATTTATTTTAATGTATTGGTTGTGGAAGAACAAACGCAATAATGTTGGACCCGGTTTTATGTTTGGCTTAATGTGTGTGTTATTTTTTACGGAACGCTTTTTGGTTGAGTTCTTAAAAGAGAACCAGGTCGAATTTGAGAATGGGCATATTTTAAACCAAGGCCAATGGTTAAGCATACCGTTTGTTTTAATTGGGGCATTTATGATTTGGCGCTCATTTAAATTAACGCCCGGTGTTTATAAAAAGGAAGAGACCGTTACACCGGGATAATGAAAAAACTTTTTATTCTTTTATTTTCCACTATATTCTTTTCAAAAACAGGAAGAGTATTTAATCCCTTTGGAATAAAATCCACGATGGAAACGCCTGGAAGCAAAAATTACTTTTGAAAGAAGATTAGTAAGATGGCATTTGAACTAAGCTTAGGCTTAGTTCAAATTTTTTACATACGAATAGTTTGTTTTCTATCCGGACCAACTGATACAATTGAGATCCTTGTATTTACTGCCTTCTCAATAAACTGAACATATTCCAGTAATTCTTTTGGCAATTTATCTTTAGTTTCCATTGCAGTAAGATCTTTATTCCAGCCTTTTACAGTAGTTGTAATTGGCTTTAAATAATTAGGATCGATATTGTATGGCAGATAATCAATTACCTGTCCGTTATAATTATAGTGTGTACAAATTTCAATATTCTCAAACTCGCTTAAGATATCGGCTTTCATCATCATTAATTCTGTAACACCGTTTATCATTACCGCATATTTTAATGCAGGAATATCTAACCAGCCGGTACGACGCGGACGACCTGTTGTGGCGCCAAACTCACGACCTACTTTACGAATTTGCTCACCTACTTCATTATCTAGTTCTGTTGGAAAAGGTCCGCTACCAACACGCGTACAATAGGCTTTAAAAATACCAATTACGCTACCAATTTTATTTGGCGCAATTCCTAAACCATTACAGGCGCCTGCACAAATAGTATTGCTGCTTGTAACAAATGGATAAGAACCAAAATCAATATCCAACAAACTACCTTGTGCGCCTTCGGCTAAAACACGTTTGCCAGAGTTCATTGCAGTATTTAAATAATGTTCAGTTTCTACAAATTGTAATTCTTGTAAAGCATCAATAGCTGCAAACCAATCCGGTTCTAATTCAGCTAAATTGTATTCAAAATTATAGAACGATAATAACTGTTTATGTTTTTCAACTAAAGTATCATACTTTTCTTTAAACTCATTAGTTTCAATATCGCCAATGCGTAAACCATTACGGCCTGTCTTATCCATGTAAGTTGGGCCAATACCTTTTAAAGTAGAACCAATTTTGTTCTTTCCTTTAGCAGCTTCGCTTGCTGCATCAATTAAACGGTGTGTAGGTAAAATTAAATGTGCGCGTTTGCTTATTAATAATTTTGCCTTTACATCAACACCTAACTTAGATAGAGCTTCAATTTCTTTTTTAAAGATAACCGGATCAATCACAACGCCGTTACCAACTATATTAATAGCTGTAGGATGAAAAATTCCACTCGGGATTGTATGAAGCACGTGTTTTATTCCATTAAACTCTAAAGTATGTCCTGCATTTGGACCACCCTGGAAGCGGGCGATAATATCATAATCAGGAGTTAGAACATCAACAATTTTTCCTTTCCCTTCGTCACCCCATTGCAATCCTAAAAGTACGTCTGCTTTCATAGTATTTTATTAAAAGGCAAATTTAAATTAAAAGCTAAAGGTAATACCTCTTTTTAATAACTTTTTAAAAGTATCAATTAGCTTTAACTGCTTAAAACAGAGAGTTTTTGGTTTCTAATTCAGATTTTAATGTTGGGGAATTAATTTATACAAACTTCCTTTAGCTTTTTTTATAAAATAAATAACAAAATGCCGTTTATTTATTTGGTGCAACTTGCTTTGTTGATTTTTTTACAAAAAAGAATTTAGTAAATTTATAGCAATGCAAAAAATTACCATAGCTATAGACGGTTACAGCAGTTGCGGAAAAAGCACGCTGGCTAAAGCTTTGGCGCAAAGACTTGGTTACAACTATATTGATACCGGCGCTATGTACCGCGCAGTTACATTATACGCTTTAGAGAATAATATAATTGATGATGCCGAAAATATTGACGTTGAAACTTTACTAAAAGCATTACCCAAAATTGAGGTTAGCTTTGAATTAAATACAAAAACACACAATTCGGATGTGATCTTAAATGGCGTAGATGTTGAGCGTGATATAAGAACCATGAAAGTAAGTGGCCTTGTTAGCAAGGTAAGCGCTATTAAAGAAGTGCGGGAGAAAATGGTGGCGTTGCAACGCCAGATGGGAAAAAAGAAAGCGGTTGTTTTAGATGGCCGCGATATTGGCACACATGTTTTTCCGAAAGCAGAATTAAAATTATTTATGATCGCCGATCCGGATATACGTGCAAAAAGACGACAAACAGAATTTAGCAGTAAGGGACAATATTTTACAATTCAGGAAGTGGAAATGAGTTTGCTAAAACGCGATATGGCGGATATTAGCAGGGAAGAAAGTCCGCTTACCCAAGCCGACGACGCTGTAATACTTGATAATAGCGATCTTACAAGAGAAGAACAATTAGAATTTGTTTTAAAGTTAATTGCCGATCTTCAATTTATTTCGAGAGAAGAGCAATCGCAGCATTAATTCTCGCTGCAAATTTAAACACATAGAAACATAGTATGCATAGTTTTAAACTAATTGCAACAGTTAAACATAGTTTTTCTTCGTCTTTGACGAAGATCTCTGTGTGCCTTAATAAAATTTGGTTGTTTTTTCTATGTTCCTATGTGATACTAATTAGTGTTCTAAATTATACAATAAGTGATTGCGATTAGTTAATGATGTTAAATATGCTTTATTTTTATTTAAACGTTTAATTCCTATAACTGCGCTATCCATTGCTTGGTCTATT
>JACDED010000239.1 GCA_013816615.1 Bacteroidota bacterium | reverse complement strand
CCTGGGAATATGTTCCGTTGGGGCCATTTTTAGCTAAGAACTTTGCAAGCACAGTTTCACCATGGATCGTTACATTAGAAGCTTTAGAACCATTCCGTACCAAAGGATACACGCAGGAGCCAAAAGTGTTACCTTATTTGGAATACAAAGGAGATAAAAACCTTGATATTAAATTAGATGTTTTCTTAAAACCACAAAATGGCGAAGAGAATAAAATATGTTCATCTAATTATAAATATATGTATTGGACAATGGAACAACAATTAGCACATCATACTATAAATGGTTGTAATATTAATGTAGGTGATATGATGGCAAGTGGTACCATTAGTGGGCCTGAGCCAAGCGAGTTTGGCAGTATGATGGAGTTAACATGGCGCGGTACAAAACCAATTACTTTAAAAGATGGTACTGAGCGTAAATTCGTGAACGATAACGATACTATAATAATTCGTGGCTATTGCGAGAAAGAAGGTAAACGTGTTGGCTTTGGTGAATGCGTTGCTACATTGTTGCCTGCTAAATAACTCTTAATTATCAAAATAGTTCAACAAGCTCCACTCCCGTATTGGGACGGCGAGCTTGTCGAAGCGACAAATTCAATGTCTTGTAAGGCAGTCGTAACAGACTAAATACCTGTAATTCGGCCTTTCTTTTTTTAACCTCCCTGTTTTCAGGTCAAAAAAAATAAAAATTTATTTTCAGTTTTCCAACCCTTCGAATTCTAAATTCATCTTTATTATATGAGTAAAACCATAACTCGGTCTTCGTATGGTTTAGAAAATTTAGAGTATAAACTAAAAAAATAACCTTATGAAAAAATATTATGTTTTAGTTAAGGGAAAAAAGAAAGGTCCTTTTGATGAATCACAATTAAAAAAGTATAAGATCAGTGCATTATTATTTGGTTTTGATATGGTGGTAATTGGTAAAGCAAATAAGGAAGCCTAATTATTGCTTATTCTCAGAATTTTTTTTTCTTATATTTAAGAGAAAATAGTGACCGTTTAGTGAAAAGTACCAACACAGAAACCTACGATTATGCTTGTTTTATTATTCTTGCCTATGAGTATGGCGATAATAAAATAAAAGATTCTGAAAAGAAAATAAAAGCCAAGCTTAAGTATCACAAGCTGGGTGCTTACGATGAAGCACGTGTAAACAAAATCCGTGAACTAAAAGAGGAACTATCTTCCGAGATTCATTTATATAACAAATCAAAATATTATTCTTCGGCAAATAAAGAATTTACAGATATGGAAGATTTTGATCAATTTAAAATGACTCAGGATCTATCTTTAAAATATTCAGCAATTGATAAAAAAGAATTAGATTCGATCGTAGCAATGGCAATACATCTGTTTCACTGCAGATAATAGCTTATTATCTTACAACTTTTGCTTTAATCTTACATACAGGGCTTTAACAAGTAACCTTTTATATACCTTCACGTATAGACTTATAACGGCACTAATGTAGGTGTCTTATCAAATTTATAAAATAATTATTTATGAAAAAACGTTTACTTTTTTTTACGGTATCTTTATTGTCCTTATGGGAACTAAGATCACAAACTACTAACGGTTTAAGCTTTGACGGGGCGAACGATTATGTTGCCTGTGGTAATATTTTAACAACCTCCTATACAAAAGAAGGATGGGTTTTAATAAATGCAGCAGCATTTCAAAATAATTTTATTTCAGGAGGTTCAGCCGGGCAACACGCGCTTTGGGCACCAGCCAGCTATAGTAATAAATTATCAGCGGGCCATAACGGTGCCTGGAACCAGGTTCAGGATCCGGTGTCTTTAACATTGGGAACATGGTATCATATAGCCGTTACTTATAATGCAGCAACTACTACCTTGAAATTATACAAGAACGGAATCCTTACTTCATCCAACACCGCAGTACCTGCTTATGGCGGAGGTACATTACTTCAATTAGGCTCTTATGATCCGGGTGGAAACTTAATGAATGGATCAATGGATGAAGTGCGTATCTGGAATTATGCAAGAACAGGAACAGACATTTTAAATAATATGAATTGTGAGCTCAATGCCCCACAAACCGGTTTAATTGCCTATTACCGTTTTAACCAGGGTATTGCAGCAGCAGCTAATCCGGGATTAACAACTTTAACAGATTTAAGTGGAAGCAATAATAATGGAACGCTTTTAAATTTTGCCTTAACTGGTGCAACTTCTAACTGGATATTAGGAAGCCCTGTAAATCCTTTACCAAATGTTACCGCCAGCGCAACTAATTCTTTTG
Source organism: Bacteroidota bacterium (assembly GCA_013816615.1). Lineage (GTDB taxonomy): Bacteria > Bacteroidota > Bacteroidia > B-17B0 > Aurantibacillaceae > Aurantibacillus. The sequence goes on along the minus strand of JACDED010000239.1, from coordinate 282 downwards.
TATGCTTGGGCAATCAAACAACTTTAAATGGAGGCGGTGCATCTACTTATATATGGACAGGAAGCGTTACGAATGCAGTTGCATTTGCGCCAACAATTACAGCTACCTATACAGTAACGGGAACGGATGTGAATGGTTGTAAGAATAAAGCGGTACAAACTGTTGTAGTAAATAATTTACCTGTTGTTACAGCTAACGTAACAAATTCAGTTGTTTGTGCAGGTAATCTTACAACGCTTAGTGGTGGTGGTGCTTTAACATATACATGGACAGGAAGTGTTA
>JACDED010000038.1:31639-33951 GCA_013816615.1 Bacteroidota bacterium | reverse complement strand
AACTAACTTAGCCGAAGAATGCAAAAACAGATTTAGATTAAACTAAAATGGCAGTTCAAAGTGAGGGGGCTGTATTGTGCGATCTTGAGGGGGCTATTTGCGCGGAATTTCCAGCAATATATGAACATAATTTTAAAGTACTTACTATTTCATTCGCAAGTTCGACATCACTCTTTTCATCAACACCTCTGAATTTAACGTCCATATTATTTACAATCTCCTTAACACCAATCACATGTTTAGTTGCATGTTCGGCTTCTATTTTTTTTCCATAATTATCAACTTCACCTGATAAAGTAATGTTGCCGTTTTTTACAAGAACATTGATCGTTTCTTTTTTTAAATTAGGCTCCCAATTAATAGCCTGTAAAACATCTTTTTGTAATTCAGAATCTGTTTTCATTTTTTAATTATTTTAATTTAGCAATTGTAGTTATAGTTGTGTGCGGATGTAAAAGCTCTTCCTCTTTACCATTTTCTTTTAAGTCTTTTTCCTTTTCACCATGAGGATGGTTTAGCGGTACCTGTTCATTATACTCCGTAGATTCTTTTTGCACTTCTTTTTCACCTTCTGTAGGGGATTTGGTGCTTTCGTTCACCCTTTTTTTCTTTTCATTTAATTTTTTGAAACGGGCATTTAGTTTTCCAACAGATCTAAAAAGCAATGCTTCCCTGTAAGACGAAGCCGCTAAATTTGCCACCGGCTAAAATATTAGCAGTTGGATAATTATTATATGTTTGTATAACGTATTCGCCTTTTACTAAAATATTACGTGTTATAAACCAACCTGCCGCTGCACTAATCCTGTCTATCCAAACATCTGCGCGTGTACCTTGCTTAATTCCTCCGGCTACTGTAGCAGTGGTAGTTTGGCCAAATACCTGCGTGCCTTTTACATTATTGTATTTTGCTCCTATAAATATTTGTTCACGTTTACCAAAACGGTATAATGCATCTATAGCATACTGTGTAAACTGACGATCTTCTAATTTCAGGAAAGTGGCTGCATCATTTGCTGATGCTGCGTATTTTACTTCACCATTCTCCACGGCATTTTTTCCTTTGCTTAATTCATATGTTCCAAATAACTCAAAGCCACCTAATTTTATAAATGGATTGATCATTACAGCCATAACATTATCTTTGAAATTAGGATTTACTCTTCCAGAAAAGGCATTGCCTGTTAAGGTTGCATCTACCGGCTCCATTGCATATTGATAATTAGATCCTGTGCGATCGCCACCATATAAAGTACCACTTATAGAAGATGTTTTACTTAAGAACGAACCTGTTAAGCGTATACGATTTCTTTCTCCAAAAGATCTATCGTATCCAATCTTTCCATAAACTGTCGGGGCACGATCTGCTTGTCTTGAAACCGATCCTTGAATCTCTCCGTTTGTTATGCCACCCATTATAATAATTCCTTTATGTTGCCACGCTAACTCACCACCAATTTCTGTAGTGAATGCATCTATGATATTATTGTCCATAAAGGGATTAAAGAATGTATTACCTCCGTCACTTCTTCTAAAATGCGCATCGCCATAATTAATTTCCATGTGGCCTACTTTTAAAGTAAGATCCGTCCACATCTTATCTAAGAATTTGCTATGTAAAAATCCAACTTTATCAATTTGCATATAACCACCTTTTACCCATGTTTCGTTATGGTGATGTGCCGACATGTACGACACTAAATTTAAACGCACGCCATCTGCTAACTGCACATCAATATTAAAATTTGCCTGCGCTAAAGGAAAGCCTGGTGCCATGTCATATAAAGACACCCCGCTTGTATTGCTATGGGTTAAGCTTTGAAAGCCTTGTGTAAAATTGGCACCTAACCGCAATTTAAGCCCATCAAACAAAAGCGTGTCATTTTTTTTGGTTTCAAATACATTCATGCCACTTTGATCATTATGACGAAAGTATTGAATCTCGCCACGTTGCGCGAAACCTATTTGTACGAATCCAGCAAATAAAATAAGTGTTGCGATTTTAAATTTTAAAGTTGTTCTCATTTCTTAATTTTAATATTATTTATATTGAATTTGATTTATTTGTTTTGATAAGCACAACATCAAAGTTTACGGTGATCTCGTCGCCAACGTGAATAGTTCCCAACACTGCTTTTGGAGGTTTCATTTTAAAATCTGTCATTTTCAATTTTTGTGAAACCGCAATCTGTATGTCGCCGTTTTCAAGAACTTTTCCTTTTGCATTTAATGTTACGGCCTTTGTTGTACCCGCCATCGTTAAAAAACCACAAGCAACAATTGTAACATTTTTAAAAACATCGGTTTTTACT
>JACDED010000038.1:535-31629 GCA_013816615.1 Bacteroidota bacterium | reverse complement strand
GTATTGCTAAATGTAAAAGTGATGTTGGGATTTTTATCTGATTTAAAAGCTTCATACGTTTTATTATCCATTATTTTCCCTTCTTTGCTCTTAATACTTTTAACAGGTATTTTTAATTCGAGATTTGCTATAGAAGTAATACTGTTATTCTTACTTGAAAACAAACCTTTACCTGTTAATTCGGTTATTTGCGAATCCCATTCATGTAATGTAGATGTGCCATGAATAAATGCTTTATTTGATTTTACAGAAAATTCTGATAGCACCTGGGCATTTAAACCTTTAGCTAAAAAAAGAACTGATATCAGTAGTGTATTTATTATATACTTTTTCATTTTGAGATAGTGTTATTTCTTAATAATTAACTATTACCAACACTTCATAGGCGCGCAGAATATCATCCAATTTAAAAGGTGGATAATTTGTTGTGCATAAAGAGTAGTTTTCATAGGAATTTGTTTTAGTTTTATTTAATACAAAGTTGTTATGTATTAAACTAATAATTGCTAATTCAAATCATGTTGAAATATGACTTTTATCATATCTATACCGCTTAATTAAACTGAACTTTGAATAAACAACAATGATGGAATATAAATTTCAAATAACAGAATTGCTTATAAGGACGTTTGCGGGAATATTATTTTTATTCCAAGGCTATGATAAACTATTCAAAATAAAAATGCCAGGTGTTATTAATGCATTTGCTGCTGATACCGATAAAAATCACGTACCGCTTTCATTATTAAAGCTAATGGCTTACTATACAAGTATTGTTGAATTTATTGGCGGGGTATTTCTACTTTGTGGTTTCTTTACAACTTTTACGTTATATGCATTAGGTTTAGATTTATTGCTTGTTTGCCTGGCCTTTAGTTATATGGAAGCCTTGTGGGACATGAAACATGTTTTTCCAATATTTTTATTGGTAATGGTTCTTTTACTACTACCTGAAAATTATAGAATATTTTGTCTTGACTATATTCTTCATTTTAAATAAAACCAACCTCGATTTTCAAACGGATTTGATAGTATTATAATTCTATTGTATTCAGGGGCACTACAATAAAAAAAACCCCTTCCACTATACCCGGAAGGGGTTTTTAATTATCACTAATTTTTTAAGCTTTTACCGAATTGGAAGATGAATGTACATTGCCTAAAATTATGACATTTTTTCTTTTTCCATTTCACCGATCATCTTTACGCCTTGGCCTAATTTTTCTTTTAAATTGTCTGCAAGGTCTTTAGCACCATTTAATAAGCTTTTACGCGTTTCGCTTCCTTTATCGGGAGCAACTAAAATTCCTATTACTGCCCCTACTGCTGCACCTAATAAAAGTGCGCCGATTAATTTTCCCGAGTCTTTCATACATTGTGTTTTTAATTGTTTAATAAAAAATGATTTAATTTATTGGGGTAAAATAATTCTACAATCCGTAAAATATTATCCCCCAAACTTATTTTGTAAGAAACCAAACCTCCTTCAAATATGGAAAAAGGTTTGGTTTATTCACGAATTCATAAAATTGTTTTCGATCACAAGATTTTATGAATAAGATCTTTCTGCTGCTTTTAATTTTTTGTTTATTTTTTCAAGCGCTTCCTCCGCCGCTTCGGCATACTCATCAATCCTTTTATTGCTCAGCCTGATCTTATCTTTTAATTCTTCTGTAAGGCCTTCAGCGCCTTCAAATATTTTTTTTCGGGTTTTGGTTCCTTTATCGGGCGCCATTAATATGCCAACAGCAGCACCAACAGCGGCACCAAGTAATAATAATCCTAGTGGGTTTTTCATAATTACAAATTTTAATTTAACAATTTAATTTATTTTTATATATTACTTGCGAAAATTATGCCAACTAATAATACAGCTATACAAGGCATTAATTTTGCATTACTCAATTCTATGATAATTAAGCGGCTTATTTTGAACACACATATTATCAAAATATCGACTTGCTTGATCTTTTTGCTAAATTTTAATAGTTATGGCCAGGAAAGCGAACCAAAACCTAAAAAGAAAATATTCGGGTTTAGCAGATCAAGCGACACTATAAGCACAGAAAAAAACGGAGTATTTGTTTTACCTCTTTTATATTACACTCCCGATACGCGTTGGGCCTTAGGTGCTGCCGGGGTATATTATTTTAAGATCCCTTCAGAAAAAGAAAATGAAAAAGAAACACGTGTTTCTAATATCCAGTTTTTATCGGATTATACCCAAAATAAACAACTTGATATTTGGGGCCAATGGAATATATTTACCCGCAACGAAAATTTTTTATACAAAGGTGAGGTCAGGTTCAGAAATTTTCCTGACAGATTTTATGGTATAGGCAATGGCTCATTAAAGGAAAATGAAGAAAAATATGAATACAATTTATTCAGCTTTAAAACTCTTTTCCTCAAAAAGATCTTTCCTGCCATATTTGTAGGAGTAGATTATCATTTTGAGAAAGAATACAATTTTTCTTATACGCCAAATAAAACTTTAGAAGCCGGAACAATTATTGGTTACAACGGCGGCATTCAATCTGCCGTTGGGCTTGTTGCAATTTATGATAACCGCGATAATATAATAAATACATATAAAGGCAGCTTGCTCGAGCTATCAAGTTATTTTTACACTAAAAAATTAGGCAGTACTTTTAATTTTTCTTATCTAAATTTATTATATCAAAAATTCTGGCAGATAAAACGTAAACACATTATTGCATGGTAAACAAAGATCCGTTATGGATTTGGTGATATTCCATTTTTAGACTTTTCTGCTGCCGGTAACGACGATCTTTTAAGAGGATATCCAAAAAACAGGTATCGCGACAGGCATTTTGCAGGAACACAGGTCGAATACCGCTTTCCTTTATTCTGGCGTTTAGGAATGATTGCATTTGCAGGCGCAGGAGATGTATTTGATAATACAAATAATTTAAGCATGAGTCATCTTAAATATTCTATTGGCACAGGTTTGCGCTTTGCTGTTAACCCGGCTGAACGACTCAATATACGACTCGATTACGGCTATGGTAAAGATGGCGGTTACTTTTATTTTATTGTAGCAGAATCTTTTTAATGCTCTTAAACCATTTACTTTATAGATTGTTATAAAATAATACAGAAAATCATATGTTAGATTCTATAGTAGCCCTTATCTCTTTAATTGCCCTTGAAGTAATTCTTGGTATAGACAACATTATTTTTATTTCCATTTTAGCAGATAAGCTACCCGAAGAGCAAAGAAACAAATTGCGGATCTGGGGCTTAACACTGGCCATGCTTATACGTTTAGCATTACTCGGTATTCTTTCGTGGATACTAAAACTGGATACGGTTTTGTTTACGCTCTTTAACATTGGCTTTTCGGGCAAAAGTATAATACTCCTATTGGGGGGACTTTTTTTATTATACAAAAGCACAAAGGAGATAATTCACAAAACGGAATCGGGTTTAGAAGATGAAAAAATAAAAACGAAGACAGGAAATTTTAAAAAATTACTTTCAGAAATAATTATACTGGATCTTGTATTTTCAATCGACTCAATAATTACTGCCGTAGGAATGGTTCAGGAATTATGGATCATGTACACGGCTGTTATTATAGCAGTTACTATTATGTTATTCGCGTCAAAACCGATCAGCACTTTTATTCAAAAACACCCTTCATTTAAGATCCTGGCAATATGTTTTTTAATGATGATCGGTATTTCACTTATTGCGGAAGGGTTACACTTCAAAATTCCAAAAGGTTACATTTATTTTTCTATGGCTTTTGCTTTTTTAGTAGACTTTGTTCAACTAAAAAAACTAAAGAAATAAATACTCAATAATTGTTAAATCTTTTAACAAAAACCTCTTTTTAACATCAGGGAGTTCTCACTCTTCCTTTTATTTTCTATATTTAATACAGCAAATAAATTTCTATCATGAAAAATATTTTAATTATAATCGCCACAATTTTTAATATCGGTGCTTTTGCCCAGGATACATTATATACAACAAAAGGCAGGATAATTACCGGGCAAGTAATTGAGATCACACCGCAGGAAATTAAATACAAAAGAGCTGCTAACCCCGATGGGCCTTTATATGTGGTGGATAAAACAGATATTGTTCTTATTCATTACAAGAACGGCTCAAAAGATGTTTTTGAAAATTCAAGTACAATAAGCCCCGATAATTCGCAAAATAATTCTAACGACAATACGGTTGTTGTAGATAATCGTCCACGTGTAAGCGTTGTTGTTGGCACACCATTGCCCTATATTGCGTGGGGAGCACTTGGTTGGGGCTGGAACAGACCCTTTTACCATAGATCTTATAATCGTGGTTTTTGGGGTGGTGGTCATCACCATCATCATGGGCACCACGGACATTATGGACATCGCCGTTAATACTTATTTTATTTATCCCTAAATCCTTTATATGAAAACATTTTACGTAACGCTTCTTTTAATAGTAGTTAGCATTTCTGGTATTGCCCAGGATACACTTTTTACAAAAGAAGGAAAAACAATTAGTGGTAAAGTTATAGAAGTAAGGTCGCAACAGGTAAAATACAAAAGTGCAACCGATACTGATAAACAATTTTCATGGATAGCTACTTCAAACCTTTCTTCTATTCATTATCACAACGGTGTTTACGATGTATTTGAAAGCTTAACAGATTCTTCTTCATTCAGAACAACTGTTATTGATGGAAAAAGTATACCTAATCAACCAACCAATCCTAACTTTGATAACCAGGCTAAAGAAAATGCATATGCGCAAAAGGTTGCAAGGCAACAAGCCGTTGCAGATGGCGTTATGGTTGGTTTACGCGTAGTTGGGTTTATTTTAAGAGTGGCGTTTGAAGTTGCCCTGGCCACTTCGGGCGATTGCCATTCGCATTCTTCAAATCACCATAGCAGTAATCATAATTCCGGTAGTAATCATCCAAGAGGTCATTAATACTGTTTTCAAATAATCGCTAAAAAGCCACACTTAATAAATTAAAGCCGGCAGCCTATAAAAGCTGCCGGCTTTTTGTTTTTGATCAATGCACCTTTGAGGTATAAATTAAAAACAAATGAAAACCAAACTCTTTTTATTCGTATCACTTACAACACTTATCTGCATTATTTTATTCAGTGCCTGTTTTCAAACAAGGCCAAAGGTTAACGATATTAACCCTGCGTTCGGAAAATATATTTCGGGTTACACCTCGGGAATGGTTTCGCGAAAATCAACGATTCGTATTGAACTCTCGCGTGGCATCAACGAAGTTAAAACAGCAACTGTGAATACACAACCACAAATAGTAACTGTAAATACAGTGGAGCCTGCGCTAAGCATCTTAGAATTACCCGATTCATCTTTACTTAAAGATGCATTTACATTTGAACCAAACATAAAGGGTCGTGCTGTGTGGATAAGCGACAGGATAATAGAGTTTATCCCTTCAGATATTTTACCCGCTAACCAGTTTTATAATGTAGACTTTAAATTAAAAGAAGTAACCAAAGTAGACGATGGTTTTGAAAACTTTAAATTCCAGTTTTCTACTTTCCCCCAAAACATATTTGTAACTCTTGACGGCTTAAGATCTTATGATGATTATAATATTGAATGGCAAAAACTTACCGGTAAAATAACAACTTCCGATTATGAAGGTACTGCATCTATTAGAAAAGTATTAACTGTTACTCAAAATGGAAGAGTAATGCCCGTGCAATTAAACTATAGTTATAACAACAATGAATTTTATTTTTATGTAGATAGCATTGAAAGAAAACAAAAAGCAGGTAAAATAATTGTAAGCTGGAATGGTGAAATAATAAATGCAATAAGCAATGGCAGCCAGGAATTAAAGATCCCGGCACTTGGAGATTTTTCAGTTTCAGAAGCAAAAGTGATCGATAATGAAGATCAATATGTAGAATTGACATTTAGCGATCCTATTGAATACACTCAAAATTTAAAAGGTATTATTACTATACAAGGCATTGATAATTTAACCTATGCGATTGAAAATAATGTTATAAAGGTTTTTTTAAGTAATCGTATTGTTGGTGAGAAATTATTAACGGTAACAAGTGGTATTAAAAATTTTAAAGGTTATAAAATGAATACTGCTTTTACACAAAGCTTAACCTTCGAAGAACCAAAGCCACTTGTACGTATTAAAGGTAATGGCAGTATTTTACCAAACTCGAACGGTTTGGTTTTTCCTTTCGAAGCAATAAGTTTAAAAGCAGTAGATGTTAGAGTGATTAAGATCTTCGAAAATAATGTTCACCAGTTTTTACAAACCAATAATTTAGATGGTCAGGATGGTTTAACACGTGTAGGAAAAATAGTTGCAGAAAAAACAATTAAACTGGATTACGATAAAAAATTAAATTTAAAACAATGGAATAAACACGTTATTGATCTTGGAAAATTAATTAAACCCGATCCGGGAGCAATTTACCGTGTTAGTATAAAATATTCTCAAGCTTATGCTTTATGCGATTGCGAAGCTATTGAAGGCGAGAACGAAGAAAATAATGAAGAAGGATCAGATGCAGAAGAAAAAGACACCTGGAACGAAAATGATATAAACCGTTATGGTTTTGATGGTGGTTATGATAATTGGGATTATTATGATGGTGATTATTCGCCTTGTAACATTAATTACTATTCCGGCAAAGCGGTTAGCAGAAATATTTTAGCCTCGGATATTGGCCTTATCTATAAACTGGATGACAATAAATTTTCGCATGTTTTTGTAAGTAACATGATCACAGCAAAACCAATTCCTTTTGCGGCTATTGAATACTATGATTATACAAAACAATTAATTGCGCAAGGCACAACAGATGCAAACGGTATGTTGGATCTTCAATTAAAACGTAAACCCTTTTTAATGCTTGCTAAATCGGGTAAGCAACGTGGTTATTTAAAATTACTGGATGGCTACTCTAATTCATTAAGTAAATTTGATGTTGAAGGTGAAGTGATACAAAAAGGTATAAAAGGTTTCATATACGGTGAGCGTGGTGTTTGGCGCCCGGGCGATTCGCTTTATATTAATTTTATTATGGAAGACAAAGAAAAACGTTTACCAGCAAATCACCCGGTTAAATTTGAATTACTGGACCCAAATGGCACTATAATTTATCAAACAACAAAAACAAAAAATTTAAACGGTTTATATGATTTCAGAACAGCCACAGCAGATGAAGCCGTTACAGGAAACTATACTGCAATTGCTAAAGTTGGTAACCGCGTTTTTTCTGAGAATTTGAAAATTGAAACTGTTAAACCAAATCGTTTAAAAATTTATTTGGATTTCAACCCTTCGACAGGCTCAGGACGAAAAGCAAATGACAGCACTGCCAAGTTATCTGTAAAATGGTTACATGGCGCGGTAGCAAAAAATTTAAGGGTATTGGTTAATGTAAGCGTAAACCAAACCAGAACCAGCTTTGATAAATACAAGAACTATGAATTTGATTCACCAATAAGAAATTATTATTCAGAAGCAGAAACTGTTTTTGACAACGTATTAAACGAAAAAGGAGAAGCAAATTTAGATACATATATCAACGTTGGTCAAACTGCACCGGGTATGTTACGTGCAACTTATATATCAAAAGTATTTGAAGAAGGTGGTGATTTTAGTATCGATCGTTACAGTGTGCCCTACTCGCCTTATAAAACATACATCGGCTTACATGCGCCTGAAACAAAAAGTTTTGACAATACTCTGCAAACAGGGAACAATTACAATTTTGATGTTGTAGCATTATCCGATAAAGGCGTTTTAGTAAATGCAAATAAATTACAGGTAAAAATTTATAAAGTACAATGGCGTTGGTGGTACGATAAGAGTGAAGACGATCTTGCTCAATACATTTCACGTGCCGGAACAATTGTTTTAAAAGATACATTAATAAAAGCCAATGAAGGAAAAGGATCATTTAAGTTTCAGGTGCAATATCCTGAATACGGACGCTATTTAATTACTGTTACAGATCTTGTTGGCGGACATCAAACCGGAAAAATAGTAACGATCGATTGGCCCTATTGGAGCCGCACTAACCGCAGCAATAACGAAAATGCAAACATGCTTAATTTTGCATGTGATAAAGACAAATATATCTCTGGCGAAAATGTAAAATTATCTTTTCCCTCTCCTGCTGATGGTATTGCATTGGTAAGTATTGAAACAGGCAGAAAAGTAGTGAAAAAATTCTGGATCCCAACTAAAAAAGGAGAAACTATTTATGAGTTTAAAGCAGATGCGGATATGTCGCCAAACGCTTATGTACATGTAACCTTAATTCAACCTCATTCTAATACAAAAAATGATCTTCCAATTCGCATGTATGGTGTTGTGCCCATTTTAGTGGATGAACCTTTAACACATTTGGAACCCGAGATAAAAATGCCGGATGTAATTAAACCTGAATCGTTCACTAGTATAAAAGTAAAAGAAAAAAAAGGAAGAAAGATGACTTATACTTTAGCAATGGTAGATGAAGGCTTATTAGATCTTACACGTTTTAAAACTCCGCAACCCTGGAATACTTTTTATGCACGCGAAGCCTTAGGTGTAAAAACATGGGATATGTACGATGCGGTTATTGGTGCTTATGCAGGCAAGCTTGATAAATTATTAAGCGTAGGTGGTGATGGGGATGCAAATGCAGGTAAAGGTGTTAAGGCTAATCGTTTTAAACCTATGGTAAAATTTATGGGTCCGTTTACTTTAGAAGCGGGACAAGAAAAAAATCATACTGTCGAAATTCCAAATTATGTTGGCTCGGTAAGAGTAATGGTAGTTGCAGAAAACGAAGGCGCTTATGGCAATGCAGAAAAAGCTGTAGCGGTAAGAAAACCCTTAATGATACTTGCGACATTGCCACGTGTATTAGGTCCTGGAGAAAGTGTGTATTTACCTGTAGATATTTTTGCAATGGAAAAACATGTGAAAGATGTAAAAATAGATATTGAAGTAAATGAGTTTTTAGAAGCTGATGGTGTTAAACAACAAAGCATGCATTTTACGCAAGTTGGCGATGAAGTAATTAACTTTAAATTAAATGTTGCACAAAAATTAGGCATTGCTAAAGTAAAGATCATTGCCACATCCGGAAAAGAAAAAGCAGTTCAGGAAATTGAACTGGATGTACGTGCATCAAATCCAAAAGTAACAGAAGGTGAGGAAATGGTTTTAGAAGCTGGTAAAGAATGGAACACTGAAATTAATTTTAAAGGTATTATTGGGAGTAATAAGGCAACTATCGAGTTTTCAAGCATTCCTGCAATGGGATTAGAAAAACGTTTGGATTATTTAATTCAATATCCTCATGGTTGTATTGAGCAAACAACATCTTCGGTATTTCCGCAATTATTTGTGATGAACTTAATGGATATGAAAGATTCACAAAAAAATAAAGTGAGCAATAATATTAAAGCTGGTTTAAAACGCTTACAATTATTTCAAACAGCAAATGGTGGTTTCTCTTATTGGCCGGGCGAAAGTTACGACAGCGAATGGGGAAGCAATTATGCGGGTCATTTCTTAATTGAAGCAGAAAAACAAGGTTACAGCTTACCTGCCAACTTAAAAACAAAATGGGTAAAATATCAGCAGCAACAGGCCCGTAATTGGTCGCATAATAATGGCATATATAATCACCCGCATGGTAACGAAACTAATGAAGTGATACAGGCTTACCGTTTATTTGTACTTGCCTTAAGCAACAATGCAGAGATGGGTGCCATGAACCGTTTACGTGAAGAGAAAAATTTATCATCAACGGCAAAATGGAGGTTAGCTGCCGCTTATAAATTAGTCGGCCAGGCAGAAGTTGCTCAAAAATTAATTGAAGGATTACCAACTATCGTAACACCTTATAAAGAATTATCATATAGTTACGGTTCAGATACACGTGATGAAGCAATGATACTCGAGACATTAAGTTTGTTGCGCGAAAAAACAAAAGCCTGGTCGGTAGCAAAACAAATTGCAAAAACTTTAAGTTCAAATTCGTGGATGAGTACACAAGAAACCGCGTATAGTTTGTTGGCCATGTGCGAGTATACTGGTGTAAAAGAAAATACAGGCGAAATGAATTTTTCTTATTCTTTAAATGGTGAAGAGAAAACAGGAAGCTCAAAAAAATCGGTTTACCAGGTAAAATACAGTGATCACGATCTTGACAAAAAAGGAATGATCTCTTTAAAAAATAATGGTAAATCACCACTGTTTGCAAAAATAATTGTTGAAGGTGTGCCATTGGTTGGTGATAAAGCTGCTTCTGCAAAAGATCTTAAAATGGAAGTAAAATATAAAGACATGAAAGGAAAAGAAATTCAACCCGATAAATTATTGCAGGGAACAGAATTTATGGCTGAAGTAATTATTTCTAATCCTGGTACAAAAGGCTTTTTAAAAGAGATGGCGTTGAACCAGATCTTTCCAAGCGGTTGGGAAATTCATAACTCACGTTTATATGAGAATGGAACAACTACTGCAGCACGTTACCAGGATATAAGAGACGATAGAGTTTACAGTTATTATGAATTAGCCGAGAATACTCATAAAACTTTTGTGATACATTTAAACGCAACCTACCTGGGTAAATTTTATTTGCCTACAGTATATAGCGAAGCCATGTATGACAATTTAATAAATGCAAAAGTACCGGGCCGTTGGGTTGAAGTAGTGAAAGATGCAGGCGTTGTAGCGCAAAAGTAGTGAGCATTTGCTGTATGCAGAAGGGCTTTAGGTTTGCCCTTCTGCATTTTTTATTATTTAAATATTTATTATGAAGAGAAAATATAAATTATTGATCGTTCTGTTTCTGATTCCAATTTCAGGATATATTATATACCGGATAATCATTAGCTCCAATCCAAATCCTAACTTTTACATTGGGCAAAAATTAGACAGTCTTAATGGTGTTTACATCTATTATAATGGCGGCATTGGTCACACGGGTAAAAGAAATTTGACCCAGGATGGATACAACATTGGTTTATCCTATCAATGCGTTGAATTTGCAAAACGTTATTATTATCAATATTACAAACACAAAATGCCGGATGCTTATGGCAACGCAAAAGATTTTTTTGATAAAGCAATTAAGGATGGTAAACTAAATGCAAGACGAGATCTTTTGCAATTTACCAATCCAAGTATTTCAAAACCATGTATTGGCGATTTGCTTATTTTTGACGGGCATGCCGGAAACAAATACGGTCATGTTGCCATTATTTCTAACGTAAAAGAAAATGAAATAGAGATCATTCAGCAAAATCCAGGTCCGTTTGCTGCCTCAAGAGCAAAATACAGTTTGGTTAAAGATGATAAACATCACTTTATTAAGCACCAACGAATATTAGGTTGGTTAAGGAAATAAGATCAAAGCTCCTCCAGCATTTTCATTACCTCAGGCCTTTTACGTGTTGATACCGGTACAGTGCAACCATCATTCATCATCAAATAGCCACCATCTGTTTTTACAAATTCTTTAATGTACTTTGTATTTACCAAATGTGATTGATGCACGCGGTAAAAACCCTGATCGCTTAACAGATCTTCAAAATCTTTAAGCGTTTTCGTTACGAGTAATTTTTTGTTGTTATTAAAATAGAATTCAGTATAATTTATGCTGCTTTCACAACGCACTATCTCATTAATATTTACAATATGAATTTTATCCTGTGTATGCAATGCTAAACGTTCGTGAGGTTTAGTATGATTTTTTAAAGACTCGTTAAGCAATTGGTATTTTTCATTTTCGTTTAATTTATGTTCACGGTATTTTTTCAAAGCACTTACCAGCTCATCCGGATCAACCGGTTTTAGTAAATAATCTATCGCAGCATACCTAAAAGCTTTAATTGCATGTGCATCAGAGGCAGTAATAAAAATGATCTTAAAATTTATTTCTTTTAAAATGTCGAGCAGATCAAAGCCGCTTCCATCCTGCATTTGAATATCTAGGAATAAAATATCGGGTTTGATCGTTTTTAAAAGCTTTGCACCTTCAACCACTCCATTTGCTTCACCAATAATTTTAATATCGCTGGCATATACCTGCAGATCTTTTTTAAGAGTTATTCTTGCCTGCTCAATGTCGTCTATTATTATGGCTTTTATCATTGATGCTAATTTAAAAAATAGATAGGAATTAAACTAAAATAAAAAATTAAACCACATAGAAACATAGGTTTGCTGCATTAGTAATAGGTAGTAGGAAACCATAGAGTTTGCTTCGTCATGACGAAGCAACTATGCAACCCTTTAAGCATTATCCCTACACTTCAACTATGTGCCTATGTGGTGAATAATTTACGTAATAGGTATCCTTACAATCACCTTTGTGCCTATTGCGGTACCCTGTTCATCATACAGATCAATTATTTCCAAAGACCTTACATTTTTATCTTCTTTTAAAAGATCAAGCCGTTCTTGTGTAACCAATAATGCTGTTGATTTATGGTATGTTTCTTTACTTATCTTATTCAATTCCTCTGCTTTAACTCTTCCTATTCCATTATCGGTAACTGAACATTCCAATAAATTATTTTTTTCTGAAAAGTTAACTTCTATCCATCCTTTTTTATTGTCTATATATTTTAATCCATGCTTTATTGCATTTTCAATAAATGGTTGCAATAACATAGGTGGAATTTTTACATAATCTTTTTCAATTGAACCATTTATAGTGATCTTGTAATCAAAGCGATCGCCATTACAAAATTTCTCTATGAGCAAATAATTCTCAAGTGTGTTTACTTCTTCTTCTAAACTAATACTTGTATTTCTTGAGTTGTCAAGAATCTGGCGCATCAAATGCGAAAACTTAGCAAGATAATATCTCGCAGCCTGTTCATTATCTGTACCTATTTGCGATTGAATAGAATTTAAAGCGTTAAAAATAAAATGTGGATTCATTTGCAAGCGCAATGCTTTTTGCTCCAACTCTACAACTTCTTTCTCGAGCTGTAATTTTTTTTGCATTTCTTCTGCTTTTGATTTAATACGATTAACACGCCATTTAAAAACAGAAAGAATAGCGCTGAACAAAATTACGATCATTAAACCAATAAACCACCAGCGTTTCCAAAAGGGCGGCGAAATATAAAATTTAAATGTAACTGGTTGTTTATTCCAAACCCCATCTTCGTTACAGGCTTTAACCATAAATGTATAATTGCCAGAACCCAAATTTGAATAATTTACGTTTTTTTGCGCTGTAACCGGCGACCAGCCTTTATCTGAGCCTTCCAACCTCCATTGGTATTTTACCGCATCAGGATTACTAAAATTTATTCCGGTAAAATCAAAGCTCAAATTATTTTGATCAAAAGGTAATTCAAGATCTGAAATTATATTCCAGTCACCCGCAAATTTTTTATATTCCGTTTGAGAAATAGTTGCATTAAATAATTTTATATCAGTAATAGTTGTAACAGGTTCGTTTTCGTTTCTTACCAAATTAGCAGGATTATATTTTGTTAAGCCATTAATGGTGCCAAACCAAATGCTACCATCAGCATCCTTAAACACGGAGTTCTGACAGGTTTCAATTCCTGTAAAACCCTCACCTTTGCTGTAATGTCGTATATCTTTTGGTTTTCTTTCGGCGTCAAAATAAATATGATCTAATCCTGTTTCGCTACCAACAAATAAATTATTACTGTTATCAAAGCTCAATAAATAAATATTCGATGATGCTAAGCCATTTGTATGATCGTATTTTTTTAATTTAAGATCACCCTGGTATAAAGGAAAACACAAAAGGCCATCACCACCGGTACCTGCCCATAAATAACCATTCTCATCTTCTGCAAAACAACGGATAGAGCTTGAAGGCAAAATTTCTTTCCCCGAAAAAACCGGGCGTTTAAATTTATTATTCTCTAAAAAGCCCACTAAGTTATTTTCTGTAGCGTACCAAAGTCTGCCCTGTTTATCATAATGCAAAGCAGTTAAACGCGGATGCAACAAACCTTCTTTTACATTATAATTTATTAATAACGGTGAACCTTGCAGTACCAGTTTATATAAACCTGCACCGGCTGTAGCTATCCAAAGGTTACCATCTTTATCTTTTTCAATAGCGCGAATGTATTTTTTATTTAATTCTGTAATAGCATTAAAAACCAAGCCTTGTTCATTGTTAAAAACAAAAACACCTTGCCCATCAGTTCCAAAATAAATATTACCCGCGTTGTCTTCGTTAATCGCTTTTATTTTTACATCTGCAAAACCATTTAGCGAATTATAATTTACAAAACGCAAACTGTCAAAAAGTGTTACACCTTTATCAGATGTACCAACCCACAAGCGCTGTTTACTATCACGAAAAATACTGTAAATAAAATTTCCGCCAAGCCCCGATGATTTATCGTAAACAGTAAATTGTTTTCCAAAATAATTACAAACACCACCGCCCGAAGTGCCAAACCAATAATTGCCGCTTTTATCCTGTATAATGCTTCTTACATGGTTATTACTTAAACCTTCATTCTCTGTGATCCAGTTAAATGTTTTTGAGCCCGTATTGTATTGCGCTACACCGTGATTTAAAGTAGCAAGCCAAACATTATCGCGTTTATCAAAGTAACAATCTAAAATGGTTTGTTTATACAATTCCAAATTTAGATCTATTCTGTAAAATCGCGAGCCGTTATATACATATACACCATCGCCATAAGTACCTATCCATAAATTACCTTTTGTATCTTGTTTTATACACGGAATGGAATTATTTGTAAAACCATTTGATTTATCGTATTTCGTTTTCTGAAAATTATTATTGTTTTGAGTGACCTTATATAAGCCTTCTGCATTACCATACCACACATTATCCTGCTTATCTACTAAAACGGAAGTGATAACCGTTTTTTTATCTTTTAATAATTCTGAAACATTTGTAACTCCATTCTCATCTAAAAACAAAAGACCAACATTAGTAGCTATCCATTTTCTGCCTTTGCTGTCAAAATCAATACTTTTTACACTCACTTGTGCAGAATCGCCTACGAGCTTATATTTTTTAAATTGAACGCCATTGTATTGGCAAATACCGTTCATAGTGCCTATCCATAGATTATGTTTTGCATCTTCTTTAATACACGCGATGTAATTATTGCTTAAGCCATCTTTTACAGTATAGGTTTTAAAATTCACACCATCAAAAGAGCTAATACCTCCACCTTGTGTACCCATCCATAAATAACCGCGACTATCCTGCAATAAAGAATAAACCTGCGATTGGGCCACACCATCTTTTACCGAATAATTGTGAAAATTATATTGCTGGGCAAAACCGCCAAAGCAAATAAGTTGCAAAAAAAGATATGTAAGCTGTTTTTTTATAAAAAGGTAGATTTCAATTAATCAAAGATAAAAAACACTTTCCACTAAAAGGACTGCGAATAATAAAAGACCAAAAAATTGTTTTTCATACCTCTTACCTTTAGTCTAATGATCAAGATTGCTTTTAAAACTTATAAAGAACACAAAGCCTTTATTAAAAAATGGCGAAACGGCCTACTATTGCTCAGTTTGGTAGCTTTTTTAATATGGTACGTGAACTGCCTGCCCGAAAAATTATTCAATAACAGTACCTCTACCGTTTTGTTGGATAAAGACGGTAATTTATTGGGCGCCAAAATAGCGACAGATGGCCAATGGCGTTTTAGCCCCGGCAAAATCATTCCTGCAAAATTTGAAACCTGTCTTTTAGAATTTGAGGATAGGGATTTTTACGATCACTATGGTATAAGTGCAAGAGGTATTGGCAGGGCTATTTCACAAAACGTAAAACATAAACGTGTAGTTAGTGGTGGTAGTACCCTTACTATGCAATTAGCAAGGATCATGAAGAAAAATCCTGCACGTACTATAGGTGAAAAGATCCTGGAAATGATATTGGCTACCCGCATGGAAATTCGTTTTGATAAAACCGAGATATTAAGTTTTTATGCCGCCAACGCGCCTTTTGGAAATAATGTTGTTGGCCTTGAAGCTGCATCATGGCGTTATTTTGGCCGCGACCCAAGCTCACTAAGTTGGGCCGAAAATGCCACTTTAGCGGTATTACCCAACGCTCCGGGCTTGATCTATCCGGGTAAAAATCACAAACGTTTACTGGATAAACGTAACCGTTTATTAAAACGTTTATACGATATAAAAAAAATAGATGAAACCACTTTTCAATTGGCACTTTCTGAGCCTTTACCTGAAAAGCCTTTACCATTACCACAATTAGCCCCACATTTATTGGCAAAATTGATAAAAGAAGGTGACGAGGGAAAAACCATTCAAAGCACGCTTGATAATAACCTTCAACAAAAAGCCCTGCAACTTTTACAAGCACACAGCGAAAGAATGCAGGAAAATAAAATTTACAATGGGGCTGTTATGATCGCCTCAGTAAAAACAGGAAAAATTTTAGCGTATGTTGGTAATACACATTCAGACAATAAAGAATATAGTAGTGATGTAGATTGTATTGCAGCACCAAGAAGTACAGGTAGTATTTTAAAACCTTTTTTGTATGCAAAATGCCTTGAGGATGGATTGATCACACCTACTATGTTAGTGCCTGATATTCCAACACAATTCGGAAGCTTTTCTCCTAAAAATTTTACCAAGCAATATGATGGTGCTGTTGCGGCCAACAAAGCCCTTTCAAGAAGCTTAAATATTCCAATGGTACGCATGTTAAATGAATATGGACTTGAAAAATTTCACCGCGACCTTAAAAATTATGGTCTTACAACTTTGCATAAGCCAGCTAAACATTATGGCCTTTCATTAATTTTAGGTGGTGCTGAAGCCAGGTTGGATGAGCTATGCAAAGCTTATACACAAATGGCACAGGAATTAATGAATGGCAAAAGCAAAGATCTTTTATTTATGAACGAAAAAAATAAAAAACAAAATAAAAGATCAAAACAACAAAATAATAAGGGTTCAAAAAACGATAAGGCTTCTATTTATTGTACTTTCCAGGCAATGGTTGATGTTAACCGCCCTGATGAAGATGGCAACTGGCGAGCATTTTCATCATCACAAAAAATTGCATGGAAAACCGGTACCAGTTTCGGCTTTAGGGATGCCTGGGCAATTGGTGTTACCCCCGATTATGTTGTTGCAGTTTGGATAGGTAATGCAGATGGTGAGGGCCGCCCGGGATTAACAGGAATAAAAGCAG
This sequence comes from Bacteroidota bacterium, assembly GCA_013816615.1. Taxonomy (GTDB): domain Bacteria; phylum Bacteroidota; class Bacteroidia; order B-17B0; family Aurantibacillaceae; genus Aurantibacillus. Next base: position 14,422 of record JACDED010000038.1, on the reverse strand, counting down.
CTGCGCCTTTACTGTTCGATCTTTTTGCACAACTTCCAAAATCGCCTACCTGGTTTACCGAACCTCGCGAAGCAATGAGCAATATAACTATTTGCAGCGAAAGCGGTCACCGCGCTTCTGAACTCTGTGAAAAAACAGAGCTTGCATGGATGCCAAAAAATTGTTTGAATACAACTTCTTGTCCTTACCATCAAATTGTACATCTTACAAAAAACAATTTAGCAAGAGTTGATAATGATTGTGAAGCTAGTTATAATATGAAACATGTAAGCTGGTTTATTTTACCGCCATTAGTTGAGCGTTATTATAAATTCAACCATCCAAATTATAAAGTGTTACCCGATTTTAAACCTGAGTGCCTTGCAAAAATTTCTGATAAAGCAATTGCCATTTTATATCCCAAAGCAAATAGCAAAATTTATGTGCCGGTTGAGATTGACGGAAAAACAGGAAGAACTGTTTTTGAAGCCGCCCATAGAAACATTAATACTAAGGTTTATTGGCATATGGATGACGAATTTATTGGAGAAACAAAAGAAATTCACCAATTCGCATTGAATCCGGGCGTTGGTAAACATAAGTTACTTTTAATAGATGAAAATGGAATTTCACTATCTATGAAATTTGAAATTTTAGGAAAATAAATAAAATTCACCCCTCACTTTGGGCAATTGAAGCCCATTTTTTAACTGCCCGCATTAAAAACAAAGCTGGCATTAAAATTGAAACGTATAATTAGTATTAGAACTAATTATAAATTTTAAAAATAAAAGTTATGGAAACTAGTCAGGCATATACCAGTGAAAAACACTTAAAAAAAAGCGATTCACGTTTTTCGACCATCAGTATTAGTGTGGGTTTAGTAACATCGCTTGTTTTAATTATTTATTTTGTGCTTATCAGAACATTTGCATTAGAAAATGTTATGTATTTACGTCTTGTAAATGCTTTTATTTTACTGGCAGGTATAGTTGTTGGCGAACGTTTATGCAGCAGTCGTATTGCACATAAAATTGATTATTTAAAAGGCATAAGAGTAGGCACGCAAGTAACTATTGCCGCTACTATTCCGTATAGTATTTTTATGTGGACCTACTTAAAAATGGATACAGAATTAGCAACTTTTATTCAAACTACAACAAATTTCGGAAAACACCTGACGCCATTGCCCGCTTGTGCAGCAGGCATTATAACTATTGAAGGTTTTGTATCGGGTTTGGTTTTAACATATGTTATTATGCCATACTTTAAAAGGAAATAGTTGATCTGTTAACAAACAATTGATCAACCCGATTGTTAAATTATTAAATACCGGAAACCATGAAAACAATACTGGTTCCTACCGACTTCTCAGATGCATCAAGAAGCGCATCTCTATACGCAGCAGAATTTGCAAAAATAATGCAATGTGAAGTTGTGCTTTATCACACCTATCTTGTTCCAATTGTAATAGCATCTGATATGCCTATTACAATTATGATGAATCCTGAAATTTTACGGCAGGAAACACTAGCGCTTTTAAAAAAAGAAGCAGACATTGTTGGAGAGATCACCGGAACTAAATTATTGTATGAAGCTACAGAAGGCGATGCTGTAACTGAGATCATTGAAATAGAACGAACTAATAAACCCGATCTTATAATAATGGGCATGAAAGAAAGTGGCCCTGTAAGTGAATATATAATTGGTAGTATTGCTACAGATGTGATCAGGCAAAGCCTAACACCCGTATTGATAATTCCGATACAAGCTAAATTTAAACAGTTTAAAAAAATTGTTTTTGCTACGGATTACAGCCTTTCAACAGATACACATTTATTGGAACCCATTAAAGAATTTTGTAAGATCTTTTATTCAAAGTTATTTATTTTAAACGTTGTAAAAGAACTTGAATTAATAGGCGTTGAAAAAGAAGTTTCACGTATGAGGATCCAGAATTATTTTGAGGACCTGGAACATCAACATTATTATTTAGAAGATGACGATATTATTCATGGCTTAAATAACTTTATTGATGAATACGGCGTGGATGTAATTGCCATGTTACCACACAGGCATAATTTATTTTCGAGGATCTTTAAAGAAGGTAGTACAAAAAAAATGGCCTTTCATACACACATCCCATTACTTACAATGCCTTCAAGAAGTTTTTAATACGCTTTTAAACGTATTAAAATTGAATTGAATTGAAAAACAAAAGACATGAGGTATTTATTTTTGCCAAAAATAAGTCGGAAAAAAAGGCCTGAAATTTGTCACTTTTTTATCTCTATATCGTATATATAGTATAAATACCGGAACCTGAGGGAAATTATTTATATACAATTATTGGCCTGGTATTAATTGCAATAACCCTGATATTTAAATTGAATGGTATTTAAATGCGCTATAATAGACGACGATCCTTTTTTTACAGAGCTGATCAATCATTATATCTCGCAGGTAGATAGTATTGAATGTTGTGGCATTTATCATAATCCTTTTGATGCTTTAAACAAAGTAAACTTCCAGGAAATTGATTTTCTGTTCCTTGATATTGAAATGCCCGAAATGAATGGCCTGGAATTTTTAAAAAGTCTTACCACCCTTCCTCCAACTGTATTTGTGTCCGGAAAAACAACATATGGCGTAGATGCCTTTGAGAACAACGCTATTGATTATTTATACAAACCCGTTTCATTTGCAAGATTTTCAAAATGTGTGAATAAAATAAAAGCACATTTTGAACACACAAGAACAAATTCACAGGTAAAACAACAAAACATATTTATTAAGCATAACGGTATTCATATTCGTTTGGCTGTAGATGATATTTTTGTAATAAGAGCACATGATAATGATGTAACCTTAAACACAAATGTGCGTTCATATAAAACACATTTACGTTTAAAAGATATTTATGACATGCTGCCGCTAAATGATTTTATGCAGGTACACAGGTCTTTTATTGTGCAATTGGCAAAGATAGACAAGGTAGACGGCGAAATAATTGAAATTAACGGACGAACAATACCCGTGAGCAGAACGTACCTGGGAGAGCTTTACGAACGCTTAAAAATAAAATAAATGAATATACAGGCTTTAAAAACTTACCTTAATTGCGATAATGGTTTTTTATTAAGCCTTGTTCAAAAATTTGTTGAAGAACTTAACGACACTACTAATAAAATAACGCTTGCCTGGCAAAACCAAAACCTAACAAGTATAAAACTAAATGCCCATAAACTTTTAAGTTCAGTAAAAGTAATGCAGTTAAAGGAGCTAACACTATCACTTGAAAAAATAGAAGCCGGCGCAGCATCTAAACATATTTCTTCTGAACTTGAAGAAGACATAAAACAATTGGACATCCAGGTCAAAAAAGTAATAAATGATCTGCAGCTCACCATAGAAGAATTAGAAGCTAATTCACCCTGCATTTAATTCTTTCCACCATTATTTTATTGCAATTGGTAACAATTTCACATTTATTTTTTCGCGCTTCCGTATAATAAATATGAACTTATTATACTAAACATGAACTCAGGAAGAACCAAAGTAGCAAATTTAAATAAAGCCATTGAAGAAGCTATAGGATTTGGATTTACAAAACAATTACTATTAGTTAACGGTATGATAAAAAAATTAATAAGCGATAAAAAAATTTTTGAAAGAAGAATTTGCCGTCGTAAAAACATACCGTATAGGTTTAGGTAACGGATATAGAGGAACTATCTCTTACATTGTGCTAAATGACGGCACATTAGGCTATTTGCTAAAAGAAGCAAGAAAGCACTTAGAAGAAAAATCATTAATGAAGTAGAAAATTATGCTCATTTTGAAAGATAGTTACACATTGAAAAAAAGAAATAAAAAAACTCTTGCTTAACCTGACCTTTAACGCGTTGTAAATTAATAACTTAAGAACAATACGTTGATAAACAAATACGGCACGGGATTTGGCACATATAAACATGATTATGAACTCTTAAACACCAGTACCATGAAACCTATAATTGTTTTTTACTCCGTTTGCATTTTAATGTTCTATAGTCTTATCCTCTATATCGGGAACCGCAATAAAAATTATAAAAGCGAAAGAAGCGGTTTACTTGAAGATGTAACCGTTTCAGCTTCTGAATACAAAATAAGCAAAGCAAAAGTCTTGTCACAGAATTTTGACAATGCCATTGTTTATTGTAAGATGAAACAGCCTAAAATGGCTTCTGACGAAATTTATAAAGCAATAATTCTTTTGGCAAATCACGTGGGAGATTCCGAAGATTACGCCAATACCACTTTAAATGATATTTTAAAAGACCTGAGTATTTGTTATATCGATCTTGCTAAACATAATAGCACTGAACTAAATATGAATAAAATATTCGAAAGTTCGGAATTATTTATTGCTTACGGTTATATTCAAAGGTCGAAAAATGAAATTAAAAAAAGCAAGATTTATGATGCACTGGAAAATATAAGCAAAGCCCAGGAATGCCTTGCTTTATCTGCTAAATATGTAGATGGCGAAGGCCTTAAAACGCACAATCGTTTATTAGACGAAACAAACGATTTATTAACTATTATAACACCACAATCAAAGTGAAAGAAAAATAATTTGAAAGAAGTTATTTGAATGCCTGAATAAAAACTATTAGTTATTTAATTATGATATTACTTCAAAATAATTATACGGCCAATTATAGTATTTATTGTTTTTATCAAACAACCTTATCAAATTATGTACTTAATACTGTTGATCTTGATTTTAATATAAACTTATGTTCAGAAAAACTATCTAGTTGTAAAGGAATTGGTAAAACACCAAAAAGCTCAGTTGTAAATTACATTAGATGTAAATTAAAAAAGCGCAATAATAAGCTAAAGCATAAAACCTATTCTTATGAAAACTCCAAATCACTTTAACGTCATTGTTTTAGAAGACAGTGATTTTTACAACAGTATTCTTACCCGCCAATTACAAACTTATACCGATTCTATAGCTGTTGATAAACATTTTAGTTACGACATTCAATCGTATACCAATATAAAGGATTGCATTCGAAACCTGAAACCTGAAACTGATATTGCTTTTCTTGATTATTATCTTAATGATGGTAATGCTTTAGATGTTATGAAAAAAATAAAACAAAAATGTGAAAATTGCAAGATCATTATACTTTCGCAAATAAAAAACATAAAAACTTCCCTTCAAACATTAAACGAAGGAGCGTCTGACTTTATCTGTAAAGATAGGCACGCTCTTGCCCGTTGCTGTTATATTCTTGAAGAGATCATCAATCAGCGCCTTCGATTAGGTGCGCAATAAATTCCAAACATATTCTTAACCAAAATCTGCTGCTTTTTTATTACTTTAGTTAAAATTGCAACATGAAGAGTTTTATCCTTTTTAAATGGTTCAATAATATTTCCATTGCTAAAAAACTTTATTTTACAGTGGGTATTATGGCCTTGCTTATTGGTGTTGAACTATTCGCACTCTTTTTTTCCATTAATACACTTTCCTCAGTAAGAGCTTATGTTGAAGGAGAGGGCTTATGGTCTAAAGCACAAAAAGATGCCGTTTACCACTTATTAAGATATGGTATTGCCCATGAGGAAAAGGATTACAAAAAATTTAAAGAATTTATCAAAGTACCATTGGGAGACAGCAAAGCACGTACAGAATTAATGAAACCCAATCCCGATCTTGAAATCGTAAGACAAGGCTATCTTGAAGGACGTAACCATCCGGATGACATTGATGGGATGATAAAACTGTTTCGCCGTTTTAGCAAGATCTCTTACATTCATAAAGCCATTTATTATTGGGGTGAGGCCGAACCCATTGCTCTTAAACTAATTCCAATTGCTGACAGCTTGCATAAAGAAATAAATTCGGCCGCGCCATCCTTACAAAAAGTAAATGAGCTTTTAAAAAAAATTGATCCCATTACAGAGAACATTACGGGGCCTGAAGATAATTTTTCTTATACACTTGGTGAAGGCTCACGCTGGTTAGAAGATCTTGTTTTAAAATTGTTATTTATTATCGCATTAAGTGTAGAGGTTTCAGGTTTATTATTGGCAATTTCGGTTAGTCGTAGTATTCAAAAAGGTCTTACCGAAATAATAACTGCTAATGCATCTTTTGCAAAAGGAGATCTTAGCACACGTGCAAAAGTGTTTTCAAAAGATGAAATTGGTGTTGTGGCTACTTCTTTTAATACCATGTCTGAAGGGCTTGAAAAAAGCATTAACGAATTAGCACAGGCAAAAAGAAAATTTAAAGGTTTATTAGAAGCTGCGCCGGATGCTATTATTATTATGAATAATGAGGGGCTCATTAAACTTGTAAACGCAAAGGTTGAAAAACTTTTTGGTTTTGAACGAAGTGAACTATTATCACAGAAAATAGAAATGCTTTTGCCTGATAAAAATAAATTAGCGGGTATTAAAAATACTATTTTATTTGAAACACAAAAAAATGAAGGCCTTGTAATGGATATTACCGGCCGTAAAAAAGATGGCACTGCCTTTCCTGTAGAAGTAAATTTTAGTCCTATACAAACTGAAGAAGGCATTCAGATATCAGCCGCTCTCAGAGACATTTCGGAACGTAAACATATTAAAGTCCTCGAAAACAAAAATAAAGAGCTGGAGCAATTTGCCTACATTGCTTCCCATGATCTGCAGGAACCTTTAAATACAATAACCAGTTTTATTAGTTTATTTGAAGCGGAAAATAAAATAAAACTAGACGAGGAATCAAAAGCCTACCTGGGTTACATTCGTCAATCAGCTGAAAGAATGACAGAATTGATCACAGATATTCTTCAATATTCACGAATTGGAGGTAAAAGCCAAACCGATATTATAGATTGCAATAAAATCGTAAAAGATGTGCTTGATGATATGAATGCGAGCATTCTTGAAACAAAAACAAGCATTGAAGTAGACCTTTTACCTATCACAAACGCTTACCCGGTTGAATTGCGCCTGCTTTTTCAGAATCTTTTAAGCAATGCTATTAAGTTCCGGCAAAAAAATATGCCCTGTCTCATCAAAATTTCTTACAAAAAAGGCAACGGAAACCATCATTTTACCGTAGAAGATAATGGAATTGGTATAGATGAAAAGTATAAGGATAAGATCTTTATTATTTTTCAGCGCCTTCATGGAACTAAACAATATGAAGGTACCGGTATCGGACTTGCCCACTGTAAAAAAATCGTTGAACTGCATCATGGAAAGATCTGGTTAGAATCGAAACCGGGAACAGGCAGTAAATTTCATTTTATACTTCCAGAAAATGATTAAAGGGATGAAGAAAAAATTTAAATGTGTTTTACTTGTTGAAGACAACGAGTTTACAAACATTTATAATCAAAAGCTTATTGTAAATTTAAATATTGCTGAAAATATTTATGTAACCGAAAGTGGTGAAGATGCGCTTGATTTTATCAGCCGTAAAGGCAAATACGGATCTACTCAAATTAAATACCCTGATCCTGAAATTATTTTTTTAGATATTAATATGCCCGGCATAAATGGCTGGGAATTTATTGAAGAATATAAAAAACTAAAGGGTAACAGATCAAATCCTGCACAGATCGTTATGCTTACTACATCACCCAACCCGGATGATGAACAAAAAGCAAAACAAATAAACGAAGTGATCGCATTTAAGAGAAAGCCATTGGCGCAAAGTGTTATTGTTGATATTCTTAAGGAACATTTTGCGGCACATTTATAAAACCTTTTATTTTAAGAAGTATAAAGACTTGTATTAGTAGTAATGCGATCTACAAGTTCATAAGCATAATCCATCGTAAATGGTTTTGCCATATAGGCTCTTGCTCCCAGCTTGTAAGCAGTTTTCACAACATTAGGCTGTGATACGCTGGACATGACCACTATTGGCACATGATCGGCCTCTAAGCGCGAATGTATAGCACTCATAAAATCAAGCCCATTCATTCCCGGTAAAATAATGTCGAGCAACATCACACTTGGCCTTACAAAATTTACTTTAAAATAAGCATCATCAGCATTTGAAGATGTTGTTACTTTATAATGTGCTTTTTCGAACCTGGCTTTTAACGTCCAAAGTATAAATTCATCGTCATCGACTATGAAAATATGTTTTTCCCTGTTTTTCATGATCACATATTTTAGTTTATAATTTTATGACGATGTTTAGGTTTAAGTTTTATACTTCTCTATCTCTCCCTTCAGATCGCCCAAAATAACAACCATGTTCTTATCAATAAAACCTATTAATTCTTCTATGTGTTTATGTTCTTTTCTGATCTTGGCATTCTGTTCTATAAATCTTAATTTCTCAGAGAAATTGATGAGACCCATAAAATGAAAAGATGGAATAGCTTTGTGCGATAATTCCATAACCTTCTCCCAATTACCAACAATCAAAGCGCTTTTAAGTTGGTGCATTATTTCTGACGAACTGCGAACAAAGATCTCGAGCATATTTACAACAAAATCTTTACTTCCATTGCTTAACTGTATAAGTTCGGCAAGATTATAAGAATACGCTTTTGTAATATTTAGATCTGACTTGAGCATGATATAATCTTTAAATTATATAAGTACCAAGTTCGTGCCAAAGTAGTATCTAAAACCGTTTATTTTCAATCGTTTTAAAACAGGTTTTTTACTGGCATTTCTTTTGCACATTTCTCTTCCTAAACTTGTTGTTATGATGTACCAGATACTTGACCTCCCTCCTAATATGATAGGCTTTAAGGCCGCCTGGAAGGTTACTAAAAAAGATTTTGAAGAGGTGGTAATTCCCTGCGTTGAGAGACATGTGGAAAAAATGGGGCAAATTAACTATATGTTGGTGCTAAAACGATCAGTAAAAAACTTTAGTTTTTTTACCTGGTTAAAAGATGTTTTACTAAGCGTAAAGCATCTTACAAAATGGAACCGGGCAGCTATTGTTAGTGATTCACAAATTGTAAAGATCGCCACTAAAATATTCAGTATCCTTATTCCCGGTGAGTTCAGAGCATTTCCTCATAAAGAAATTAACAGGGCCATCACTTGGGTTTCAAAAGGCATTCTTTAACTTTTTAAATTTAAGATTCATATTTAAGGTTTATTCTCTCTAGATTATTTCAATCATTAAGATCTAAAACACAAATTATTTATTTTGTGTAAATTCGACTCTCATTTAAATACAATTTATGCATTCAGGAAGAAGGTTCTCTTTAAGAGAAGTTGTTTATTGGACCAGGCGCGACATTATAGTTTTTGCAGTTATGGCTACCATCCCCACTGCTATTTATTACTTTTTTGAAGTAAAATGGCTTGTCATTCCCTGGGTTGCTATTGGGCTGGTTGGTACTGCCGCTGCATTTTTGGTGGGTTTTAAAAATACGCAAACCTATGCGCGTTCGTGGGAAGCAAGACAGATATGGGGTTCGATCATTAACTCCAGTCGAGGTATTGGCATTTTATTCAGAGATACTGTTAACTGCGATAAAGCAGAAGTTCAAACCTTAGTATATCGACACCTGGCATGGCTGACAGCTTTGCGCTATCAAATGCGTGAACCGCGCGTTTGGGAAAACATGCATTTAAAAAGCAATGCCGAATATGCCAGATTTTATAAAGTACCCGAACATGAAATACCTTTACAGGATGAATTAAAAAAATATTTAAGCTCTGACGAATTAAGTTACATATTAAAGAAAAAGAACAGGGCTACACAGATCATTTCATTACAATCAAAACATTTAAAACAATTAAAAGAAAAAGGAAAATTATCAGAGTTTGATTTTATAGAATTAGAACGCATGTTAACTACGCTTTATGATCATCAGGGCAGATCAGAACGTATTAAAAATTTTCCTTATCCTCGCCAATTTGCTACAGTTAATCAAATGTTCATTCGACTATTTATTGGCATTTTACCTTTTGGTATTTTACAGGAATTTGGCAAGCTTACACCTGCTTTGGGTGAAGGTTTTATCTGGGCAACAGTTCCCTGCTCATTAGTAGTTGGCTGGGTGTTTCATGTGATGGAACGTATTGGAGAAGCAACAGAAAATCCTTTTGAAGGAAATGCGAACGATGTGCCGATATCTAACATTAGCCGTACCATTGAAATTGACCTGCGCGAAATGCTGGATGAAACAGATATTCCATCGGCAACACTACCGCAGGGAAATATTTTGTTGTAACTAGTCATTCTGGCCTCCAGCAGGAATCTCAGTTCTAAACACCCATAGTTCTGGAATGCTGAATCAAGTTCAGCGTGACTTGATTACCAATAAAAAACTGTTTTTAACAAAATTCCCTGTAAGGAAAGCTCTTTTCATTCGTATATAGTATAGAAACACATGATTATGAAAAAAACTTTTTATTCCTTCTTTATTTTATTTACCGCTTTACAGCTTTCATTTGCGCAACGTGTTGTGCTGATTGAACAATTCACCAACTCTGGTTGCCCCCCATGTGCGGCCTCTACCCCACCTGTATTTAATTATGTAAATAATAATCCGGCAGATGTTGTTGCAATTGGCTATCATACTTCATTTCCTTATAGTGATTCGATGTATTTTGAAAATCCTTCAGAATCCAACGCGCGTGTTTCATACTACAATGTACAAACTGTGCCATATTCAATAGTAGATGGTAATTATTACAGTAATTTTTCATCCAGCTTTAATTCGGTAATTGCAAATACAATTAATTCGCGTAAAGCCATCGCTAATAAATATGCGATCACTAATATTTACAATACCATTAGTGGAAATAATTTAAATACAAAATTTGTTTTTGAATCATTGAATACTTCTAATACAAATGACACCTTGCGTGCACACATTGTAGTAATAGAAAAAAATGTCCTTAAAAGTTCGTATGCCGCTTCGCCCGGCGCCAATACGGAAACCAATTATGAATACGTGATGCGCAAAATGTTACCAAACCAAAATGGTTCTTTTTTAGTGAACAGAAATTTAAATGGTAAAGATACCATTACGCTTAACTGGGCTATGCAAAAAATTAAAAGCAATACAGAAGTGCGCGTTGTTGCTTTTGTGCAAAATAAAACCACCAAAGAAGTTTATATGGCCAATTTATTTTCCACCAATATATCTACAGGTTTAAAGGAAATGCTACCCCACGGTTTATCTTTTAAAGTATTTCCAAATCCCGCAACCGATTTTCTTTCTGTTACAGCTTCAAATTTAATGAATGCTGCAAGCATTACTATTATAGATATTTTAGGCAGGCCAATTTTATCTGAGAACATTTCTCCAGGCAAAACATTTCTTTTAAATACGTCATTATTTAAAAAAGGAATTTATTTTGTGATCTTAAATGATGGCATGAATACCGTTTCGAAAAAAGTAGTTGTGGAGTAATTACTAGTCTCTTGCAAATCCTCCACCGTCGCTTTTAGGAACTCCATTTTGCTTCGCAAAACCTCCAAAGGGAGGATACTTTGTGGGCTTACGCGGAGCAAACCATTTGAGTATCCCTCTTTGGAGAGGGTGCCCGGAGGGCGGGAGAGGAAATAATACTAACTTTCCCTAAACCCCTTTTCACAAAACAAAAAATCGTAATTTTACTAGAACAAAATCAAAATCATGTCGTTACGCATTTACGGTAAACTGCCTTCGGGCGAACGTTTAAAAAAGATCCAGTCTTCGCCAAACTATAAGGACGGTGCATTTCAAAACATTTCAAAAACAAATGCCATGGCAGAAGATGCCTCGTTTTGTAAAATGATGAAAGAGTTTTTAAATAAACCAAAAAATGCAGTACCACAGGGCAGTTTGCCTTCTGTAAAAACAGATCTAAAAAAATTAAATAACGCTGAACCAATAATTGTTTGGTTTGGACACTCATCCTACCTGATCAAAATAAATAATAAAACCATTTTAGTTGATCCTGTATTTAGCGGCAATGCTGCCCCGGTCTCATTTATGGTAAAAGCATTTAAAGGTGCCGATGTTTACTCTGTTGAAGATCTTCCTGCTATAGATATCCTATTATTAACGCACGATCATTATGATCACCTGGATCACAAAACCGTTATCAAACTACAAGGCAAGGTAAAAAAAATAGTTTGTTCTTTGGGTTTGGGTTCTCATTTAGAACATTGGGGTATTTCTAAAACTAAAATTAATGAGCTAGATTGGTTTGAAACATTTACCGATGAAGGCTTAAGTTTTACAGCAACACCTGCAAGGCATTTTACAGGGCGTGGTATTAAACGCGGACAAACATTATGGTCATCGTTTGTATTAAAAACAAAAGACAATAATTTATTTTTGGGTGGCGACTCCGGTTACGATAAACATTTTAAAGAGATAGGCGAAAAATTTGGTCCTTTTGATCTTGCAATTTTAGAATCAGGGCAGTACAATAAATCGTGGCCAAACATTCATATGATGCCTGAAGAAACCGTGCAGGCAAGTGTTGACCTGAAAGCAAAAATTTTATTACCGGTGCATTGGGCAAAATTCTCTTTAGCCATGCACGCCTGGGACGAACCCATTAACCGCATATTAAAAAGAGCGGGTGAATTAAAAGTAACAGTTACTACACCGCAAATTGGTGAACCGGTTATTTTAGGTTCTGCTTTACCAAAAAAACTTTGGTGGGAAAATTTATAGATCATTTATGATATTAAAACTTACTTTCTTCTTTACATTTTTTTATTGCAGTATTTTTGCACAGGATACTTTGGTATTGTGTCAAAAGAACGATCCTTCAAAAGAATACAAAATTGAGCTTGGGCGATATTATATTAAGATCCTGTCTAAACAAAACGAAGAGTTCAAAGCATTTTTAGTGGGTTATAAAGATTCGACTTTTATTCTTAAGAATAAAAATTACGATAAGAACATACGCAAGCAGGTAAAAGCATTGTACGAAGAAGCTTTGATCACCGCCGATTCGCTTAAGCTAAAAACAAAACAGGTAGATAGTTTAATGTTGCTTGTAAGAAAAAAAGAAACCGGGCTCACCTATTCAATTGATACAAGCATTGCACTTTCGCAAATAAAAAAAATAAAAATAGAGAATCGTTTCAGATCTGAAAAGCAAAAACAAATAAAAAATTTAGAACGAAACGGTTACATCGCGCTTATAGGCACACCGGTAGTATTAACACTTGCTACATTATTTTTACCTCCAACATCACTTCCTTATATTGCATTACCCCTATTTAGTATTGGCATAACATGGGTAATAGTTGATCTTTCATTAGAATCAAAACGTTTGAATTTTAAAAAGAAATGGACCGTTAAACGATTAATAAAAGCCTGATCATTCGCTGTCCGGTTTTTTATCATTTTAACTCCTCAAAACAAAAAAATAAAATCATAAAGCCTTCAATCCATTTACACACAAGCCTTACAGCGTTTTTATTTTTTACATTCTCCTTATTTGTTAAATTCGAAAAATAGGTAGTTTTACCTATATTTTTCTCCTGCCTATCCTTTATATTTGGATATTACCCTTGTATAAGAAACAACCTGTATGACTAACCAAATTACTGAGTTTACCGTAAAAGGTAAGTCAGAAGAAGAATTGCTGCAACTTTTGCGGGACTATGACCAATCTTTAGCAACGGAAAGAAAATACCATGCCACCCTCGATCATATGATGGAGGGTTTCCAGATCATTGATTTTAATTTTCGTTATACCTATGTGAACGATACTGCTGTAAAACAAAGTAAATATTCGCGCGAAGAACTTATTGGCAATACCATGACAGAGAAATATCCGGGTATTGAAAATACAGAGCTATTTAAAACACTTTGCAAATGCATGACAGAGCGCATCTCTACCAATCTTGAAAATGAATTTGATTTTCCGGATGGAAGCAAAGGCTATTTTGATTTACGCATACAACCTGTGCAGGAA
>JACDED010000038.1:0-525 GCA_013816615.1 Bacteroidota bacterium | reverse complement strand
TTTATTTTATCTATGGATATTTCAGAACGCAAACGCGCAGAGCTTAGTAAAAAAGAATACATAAAAGGCCTTGAAGAAATGATCTTTATGACCTCGCACAAAGTACGCCAACCCGTTGCACACATACTTGGCATTTCTATTTTATTGAACGACTCGGTTAACAGCCAGGAAGACCTGAATAAAATGGTGGGCTATATGAAAGAATCTGCACTCTCGTTAGATGCTTTTACCAAAGAGCTTACCAGCTTTATTAAAAACCTGGAAGTGAATGCAAAGAGGTAATTTTTAATAATAGTTAATTACAGATCAGAGTAAAAAAACGCCAATGTAAAAATGGCCTTGAATTCGAAAGACGAATCTGTGTATTTATTTCACTTTCATTAAAAACATTTATCTTGGGCTCATAATTACCGATAATGAATAAATTCTTCGAAGCCATTGCACCCTTCTCCAACCTTTCAGAAAAAAGTGTAAAAGCCCTATCTGAAATTATGGTAAAACACGAATTACCGAAAGGCTATATTT
>JACDED010000161.1 GCA_013816615.1 Bacteroidota bacterium | reverse complement strand
GCTTTCTATTAAATTTGGATTTAATGTACAGCTAAAAGCAAATTTAACTAAAGAAGAAAAAGTGAAATCAAGCGCTTATGGCGATGCTTTTGAGGCCTTTATTGGCGCGGTTTACCTGGATCTTGGTTATGAGAAGACAAAAAAATTCATCACTTCAAAAATTATAAAATTTCACGTAGATATTTCTGAACTGGTAAACACAGATTCTGATTTTAAAAGCCAGCTACAAATTTATTGTCAAAAAAATAAACTAAACCTTGAGTACAAATTACTGAACGAAGAGAAACAAGGCGCTAATAAAATTTATACTATCCAGGTTTTTATTAATGAAAAACCGTACATAACATTTGAAAACTTCAGCAAACGCGTTGCCGAACAAAAGGCCGCACAGCTTACCTTAGAGGAACTGCAAAAAGAAATTGGCTAAACACGTTTTAAATACCAGCGACGATGATTTTGACTTTGTGCTCATTGGCCTGGTTTGCCTCGAAAATCAATACCACATTATTAACGCGGTAAACGATGTTTTAAAAATTAATTTATGCTTAATAGATTATCTGCCTTTTAATTTAAAAAATGGTAAACTATTTAAATTCTCTCTTTATAATTTTTTGGATGAAGGATTAGGCCTGGATTATAACCTGGTACCCAACACAAGTAATTTTGATGAACCGGATGGCAACGGAAACAACGCTAACGACCTTTTTGGTGCAGTGGATGTTGATGAAAGTGTAAAACTCATTAAAGAGCTTCCAAAAACAGATTATTTTATTTTATTAAAGGGCGAGGATCTGCACAATTATCAATTTAAGATCATTGATAAATTAAAAACCATTCCCGAAGTGATACAGGTGCAATCTATAGAAGCAAAAGAGCTGGGAAGCAAACGTAATTTAATATTTTAGATCTCGATATTTAAACCACAGATCGCACGATCACACAGATTGTATTTTTTTATAACAAGAATTAATTATTATCTGTGGAATTAGCGAAATCTGCGGCTACTTTTTTACTAAATTTACATTATGGATGACCTGCATAAGCATATTTCTAAATTGCGCGAAGATTTTACCAACGGCACCTTGAATGAAAGCGATGTAAACGAAGATCCTTTTGCCCAATTCGAAAAATGGCTGCAACAGGCTGTCGATTCTAAGATCCACGAAGTACAGGCCATGCACTTAAGCTCTGTTTCTTTAGAAAACAAACCCTCATCTCGTATTGTTTATTTACGCGAGTTCGAAAAAAACACCTTTTCATTTTACACTAATTACAATTCTAAAAAAGCACAAGAGCTTTTAAAGAACCCAAACGCAGCTATTACTTTTTTTTGGCCCGATCTTGAGAGACAAATCCGCATTGAAGGCACTATAGAAAAAACAAGTGTGGCACAAAGCGATAATTATTTTAATCAACGTCCGTACGAATCAAAAATTGGTGCTTGGGCGAGCGAACAAAGTTATTTACTCTCTTCGCGCAAAGAATTAGAACAAAAAGTCGAGCAACTAAAAAAACAATATAAACCCGAAACTATTACCAGGCCTGAGTTTTGGGGCGGATTGATTTTGAAGGCAAATTATTACGAATTCTGGCAAGGCCGTAAAAGCCGTTTGCACGATCGTATTTGTTACGAGCAGGAAAATAATATTTGGAAAATAAAAAGAATTGCACCTTAGATAATTATGACAAAACAAGAAAAAATAAAGAATTTTGATGCCAACGGCATTGGCCAGTTGAATGACGGCATGTTTGGCTTACCGTTTACTTTAGAAGAATGCGAAACTGTTTTAATTCCAGTACCGTGGGAAGTTACTGTAAGTTACGGTGGCGGCACAGCGGAAGGCCCCGAGGCCATTTTAAATGCGAGTTACCAGGTTGATCTTTATGATCCAATTGTAAAAGATGCGTGGCACAAAGGCATTGGTATGGATGAATTGAGTGCTGAGGTTCAGGAAAAAAGTTTAGCACTTCGCGAAAAAGCAGAAAAATATATTAATGCTTTAGCAGAAGGCGCCAGTGCTCATAACGAATCACTGCTTAAAGTTTCTAAAGAAATTAAAGAAGAGTGTTTATGGTTAAATAATTGGGTAAAAAACCGTGTATTACATTTTTTAGGTCAGAATAAATACGTTGGTTTAATTGGCGGCGATCATTCTACACCCTTAGGCATGATGCAGGCTTTGGCGACCAAGTATGATAATTTTTGCGTGTTGCAAATTGATGCACACGCCGATCTTAGAGATGCTTACGAAGGTTTTGAATTTTCGCACGCATCTATCATGTACAATGCTTTAAAAATAAAACAGGTTGAAAAATTAGTGCAGGTAGGTATTCGCGATTATTGCGAAGAAGAATTAAATTTAATTAATAACAGCAATGGCCGTGTAAAAACTTTTTTTGATCGTGACATTAAATACGCCCAATACAATGGTGATAGCTGGAATAGAATATGCGACCGAATTATCAATGAATTACCACAAAATATTTATTTAAGTTTTGATATTGATGGTTTGGACCCAAAATTATGTCCTAATACGGGAACGCCTGTGGCTGGTGGTTTCGAGACCGAACAAATTTTATTCTTATTAGAGAAAGTTGTAAAAAGCGGACGTAAAATAATTGCATTCGATATTAACGAAGTAACACCGGGGCCGGAAGGCGATGAGTGGGATGCAAATGTAGCAGCACGTTTATTGTACCGTATTGCTAACATGGCTAAAATGAGCATGAGCAAATAATGCACGTTTCAAAAATTAAATATTTAATATTATTTTTACTAATGAGCTCTTTGGTATTTTCAAAAAAATTGAAAGAAGGAAATTACCGTGCCATTTTAATTTTAAACGAAAAAGATAATATTGAATTACCTTTTAATTTTGAAGTAAAGTATAAAGGCAAAAAACCAAACATCATCATTAAAAATGCCGACGAGCGCATTGTTGTAGATGAAATAAAAATAAAAGGAGATTCGGTTATTTTTAAAATGCCAATTTTTGATACGGAGTTTAGAACCGTTTTTGTTGAAGATAATTTGGAAGGCGTTTGGATCAATCATTACAAAACTACAAACAACACCATAAAATTTAAAGCAACTTTTGGTGAAAACAATCGTTTTGCTTTTGTTCCCGGTAAGGCAAATCCTTATTTTGAAGGAAGATGGGAAACCACTTTTTCTCCTAACACAAAAGACAGTTCAAAAGCAATTGGTGTGTTTCATCATTCCGAACAAACCGATTACATGACAGGCACCTTTTTAACAGAGACCGGCGATTATCGCTATTTGGAGGGTATGAAGCACGGTAACAAATTATATCTAAGCTGTTTTGATGGGGGCCATGCCTATTTATTTGTTGCAGAATATACAGATGAAAAACTAAATGGCAATTTTTATTCCGGCGCTACCTATGTTGAACCTTGGACGGCAAAATTAAATCCTGATTTTAAATTAAATGATGCCGAAGAAATTACCTTCTTAAAAAACAAGGATGAGAAAATAAACTTTTCATTTCCAAATCTTGATAAAAAAATTACTTCTTTAAACGATAAAAAGTTTGAGAATAAGCCTGTGATTATCCAAGTTATGGGAAGCTGGTGCCCCAATTGTATGGACGAAAGCGCTTACCTGGCGCAGGTTTACAAACAGTATCAAAAAGAAGGATTGGAAATTGTTGCCTTGGCTTTTGAAAAAACAAGTGATCTTGAAAAAGCAAAGAATAATTTGCTGCGCTTGAAAAAAAGACTTGGCATGGACTACGAAATTTTAATCACACAACAAACCGGTAAAGACAAAGCGAGTGAAGTTTTATCAGCCTTAAATAAAATAACAGCTTTTCCAACAACTATATTTTTAAACAAGCAACATAAAGTGGTAAAAGTACACACTGGCTTTAGCGGACCGGCAACAGGTGCAGACTATGAAGTATTTAAACAACGTACAGAAAGTTTAATTAAACAATTACTGAAGGAATAATGACAGTTCGGGTAAATTTTTTACCTGCTCTGCAAAAATTGTATCGAGAATAGCTCGATACGAAAATTTAAAGGGGGGCAGAATTTTCTAGGCGATGTGACAATTAAATATTAATTTTAAATATGTTTACAGGTATTATAGAAACACTTGCAAAAGTAGAGAAGATAGAAAAAGAAAACACCAATGTACATTTTACTTTTTCATCAGCCATTACAAGTGAATTAAAAATAGATCAAAGTGTTGCACACAATGGTGTTTGTTTAACAGTTGTAAAAACTGACGGTAAGAATTATGTTGTTACTGCTATTAACGAGACCTTAAAACGCACAAACCTTGGCGAATTAAAAACGGGCGATCTTGTAAACTTAGAGCGCTGTATGCCGGCTAATGGTCGTTTTGATGGTCATATTGTACAAGGGCATGTAGATGCAACTGCAAAGTGTATTGAAGTAAAAGATCTTAATGGTAGTTGGGAGTTTGTATTTGAACACGAAAAACATAAAAACAATATTACAGTAGAAAAAGGCAGCATTACCATTAACGGTGTAAGCTTAACCGTTGTTCAATCTACCAGCACTACTTTTTCAGTTCACATTATTCCATATACATTTGAGCATACCAATTTTAAAAGCATAAAAGCCGGAAGCAATATTAATTTAGAATTTGATGTGGTTGGGAAATACGTTGCTAAAATATTAAACAAATAGGTTTTATGAAAAAAATTATTTTTACTACACTTGTGGCTTTTATTTTTTTATCTTCTTGTATTGCATCGCACACCGGTACTGTAAGCAGTGGCCCATTAATTCATGCGAGCGATAAGTATATTGATATTTCAAGCGGTTACTCCTCGTTAGTTTTTGTATTTGGTTTAGGAAATGCTAAAAAGCAGGAATTGGTTAACGATGCTAAAAAAAATCTTTATTCAAGAAGACCTTTGCAAAAAGGAGAATACTATTCTAATTTTACAACAGATATTAATAAAAAATGGATCTTTTTTATTGCGCAAAAAATAGTTGTAAGTGTTAGCGCGGATATTTTATTTGCAGGTGACACATCCTCATATGGTTTTGGAAATGCTTTCAGCAAAAAGATCACGCCATTTATACCTGCTAAGAATAAAGGTGTTATAAGCTCTGATTTTAACGGTAATGTTATCATAAACGGCGACAGCGTTTATTATTCTTACAATTCTAAAAATTATAATTTATACGTTGTTTCTTCGCTTGATAAGGAATCAACAGTTTTAATATCTTGTGATCCTGCTTATAAGAGCATTTTGGTTTCTGTTAAGCAGAATTATTTTTTTATTAAAAAAGACTTTGGCAACCCTTTTAAGATCGATGATAAAATAACCATTGCAGTATTGGATTCGTATACCGAAAGACTTGTGGATGAAGAAGGTCAGGTTATGGGTTACGCCGGCAATAATGCACTTGTAAAAGCCAAAAGCGGTTTTCATATTGCGTCTATCGATAAATTAAAAAAGTAAGTTTATCCTCTTCTTCTTTCTAAAAGGATCATCATCATTAAACCAAGAACGATACGCTCTTCTTCGTCCGGTTTAAAATCGCCTAATTGTGTTACGCTGAATTGTCTGCCTAAAAAAGAGGATTCTTTTTTTATACGCACTAATTGAGTACCATCTGTACGCGAAACAATATATGCAGGATGGAAAAGATAGCCTGTAAAAATTCCTAATACCGGGATCTCGCTAAACATTGCATCACCAACCTTAACCCATGGTTTTTCTTCACGCACGATCAGGTCATTAACTGCATTCTTATCAAATATCTCGTAATGCGCTTTCCATATAGAAGCCCAGCCTTTACGGGCAATCTTTCCGATCTCCAGTCCTGACGAAGATTTTGTAAAATTATAGGCTGCAGAAAAGTCGATCCATTTATTAGCTTTAATGGTATATAACGTTTCAGATTTTGATTCATTATTAAATACAACTATCTCATCAATTAACTTCAACATTTTTTGTCTAACGTAAGCAATGGTATTACCGCTTGCATCTTTGGCAACAAAATCGTTTGAAAGTGTTGAAATTTTAAAACTAAATTTTAATGGAAATTGACTTTTTTGCATAAATATGATTTTTAATGATTATAAATATACACTTATTTTAATGCAAATTACTGCCATCGTATTCCCGCAATGGGATAGATAAAAACCGAGCAAACGTTTTGCTTGCTTGCCATTCCCGGCTTCCAGCCCTGCATTTGCAACATTTCGGTTGTTAATTTTGTTTTGCAGTATTCTGTTAGTTCAGGCTTTAAAAATTCAACCGCATTTACTTTTCCTGTTGCATCAATTGTAAGCTTAATGGTCATACTATACACAACATCCAGTTTCTGTTTAATACAATCGCCTAAAATTGGAATTATTTTTTCCTGGAAATAAGCATGAAGATCTTTTTTACCGGTCTTATATTTCGCTAATGAATCGGGAGTGTTGTAAATTTTTTCGCAGGGTGTTGTTTGCGCGAAACAAAAAGCATTTAATAGAAGAAATAATAGTATAGTTGTAATAGCCTTCATATTATTCTGCAGCGTGTAATAAAAGATCGGCCCTGTTATTTTTTAATAAGATCATATTAAAGAATTTTAATTCATTATCTTTTAATATTGCTGCAACGTCATCAAGCTGCATTCTTACTTTTATTTTTTCAAATTCATGCGTACTAATTCCGTAGCGACTTGCCAGCCCGTCAAAATATTGGTTTGATCTTATTACTGACGCCTGCATATTCTCAACATCCTTTGAAAGCAGAATAAGTGTGTTTACAATACTATCTACCTCGTTTGGATTTACTTTTAACGAATCGGTTTGTATAGTGTCGTTATTTAATAATTTTATACGGCTGCCAATTTCTTTATCAAATGATGCGGTCATTTTTCTTTTGCTCTTATGATCATCATTTTCTGAACAAGCTGTAAATAAAAACAAACTAAAAAGTATGTAAAGTAGTTTCATAATTATAAAGGTAAAAAAGAATCAATAGAACTATACACCCAGTTTTTTCTTAATGTCTTCGGTAATTTTTAATGCCGAAGGGCAAAACAAAGTAGTAATTTGATAGTATTACTTTCTTAAAAAATAAAGACGAGAAAATAAATTTTTCGTTTCCAAATCTCGATAAAAAAATCACTTCTTTAAACGATAAAAAGTTTGAGAATAAGCCTGTAATTATACAAATTATGGGCAGTTGGTGTCCTAATTGTATGGACGAGAGCGCTTACCTGGCGCAGGTTTACAAGCAGTATCGAAAAGAAGGTTTAGAGATCGTTGCTCTTGCTTTTGAAAAAACAAACGATTTTGAAAAAGCAAAGAATCAACTATTGCGTTTAAAAAAGAAATTCAGCATAGACTATGATATTTTAGTAACGCAACAAACCGGTAAAGAAAAGGCCGGCGAAGTTCTGTATGCCCTAAATAAAATAACTGCCTTTCCAACAACTATTTTTTTAAACAAAGAACATAAGGCCGTAAAAATACACACCGGATTTAGCGGGCCGGCCACCGGAAAAGAGTACGAAGGGTTTAAACAAAGCACCGAGAGTTTTATTAAGCAGCTATTAAAAGAATAGCTTCGACGCGCTCAGCTACCTTTTAATGTAAAAAAAGATTAAATTTAAAAGATGTTTACAGGAATTATAGAAACAATGTCCAAAGTAGAAAGGATTGAGAAAGAAGGCAGCAATGTGCATTTTACTTTTTCAAGTTCTGTTACGCACGAATTAAAGATCGATCAAAGCGTTGCACACAATGGCGTTTGTTTAACGGTTGTTAAAATTGACGGAAAGAAATATACCGTAACGGCAATTGACGAAACATTAAAGCGTACCAATTTAGGAGAATTAAAAACGGGCGATCTTGTTAATTTGGAACGCTGTATGCCTGCTAACGGCCGTTTTGATGGACACATTGTACAAGGGCATGTTGATACAACTGCAAAATGTATAGAGGTAAAAGATCTTAATGGTAGCTGGGAATTTGTATTTGAACACGAAAAAAATAAAAACAATATAACCGTAGAAAAAGGAAGCATCACCATTAATGGTGTAAGTTTAACGGTTGTAAGATCTACGGAGACAACTTTTTCGGTTCACGTGATCCCATATACTTTTGAGCATACAAATTTTAAGGATATTAAACTTGGAACAAGAATAAACCTGGAATGAGAGCGCTGCAAAACTCCGATAAGTTTTTTTTGATTTTGTTTCGCGACAAAAATTTTAAAATCATAGACAGTATTTTGTCGTTTTAGTCCTA
>JACDED010000037.1:5089-34106 GCA_013816615.1 Bacteroidota bacterium | reverse complement strand
ATGCTCTTAAAACAACCCTTTTTAAAGTGGCCTATTTTGAATGAGAATCAATGGTACACTTTGGTGAGAATGAGTGGCCTATTTTGGATGAGTACAGGTGGCCTATTATGATGAGAATCTACAAATGTGTTCAAAAACAACATATAATAGATAGCAAGGAATAATCAGACCAGCTAGAGGTATAAAAACTTTTGACCTTAAAAAAAAGAAATAAATAATAATACTGATAATAAAAGACCCTGTAAAAAAGAAGATCAGATGCGCAGGTTCAATACAAACTCCAATTGCCATAAAAACAAATACATCGCCCCACCCCAATTTACTATCCATAATTTTCTCGAAACGTTTGTTCTTTAAATAGTAAAAGAGCACAAGCACTAAAAAAGTAAATAAAAAGTAACAGGTGCAAAAAATAGTATTTTCCAGTAATTGGTAACAAGAGTATAATAAAAGGTATTGTAAAATATTAGCTGCGGCAAAAATGAGGATAAGCCAAAGGCTAATTAAACGCGTTTTAAGATCCTGATATATTATCCCGGTGCCAGATAAAACTAAAACTATCCAACACAGCCATAACATAATAAAGTAAAATTGATGGTTATAAATTCAAGAGTTAATCTTTAGTGATTTCTTTGATCTCTTCTTCATGATTGATCTGCCAAACGTTTAATTGCCCGTCCTGATCAAAATCGGTAACCGACACGGCCTTGGCAACAAACGCTTTATTGTTTGCTTCTACGATCTCTATCTTATAATTTGCCTTTCCATCCTGGGTTACAAGTTTGGACTGTTCAAATCCAATATCGTCTAAATTGTTGGTATATTTTGAATTGATATAAAAATAATTTTTTTCAAGGTTCAATACATGCTTTAATTGCATTTGGGCTTCTAAAGATTTTGTTCTGCCAATTAAAGGCATTAATTTTGGAACTGCCATTGATAATAAAATACCAATAAGTGCTAACACTAAAAGTAATTCAATTAAAGTCATACCGTTTACTTTAATTGAATTTATTTTTTTAGATATATTTTTTAACCTGATCATTACGAATCCAAATTTGATAAAAAAAAATGTAATTGTCTAATTTACTTCGTTAAAAGTTACCGCTACTCATTTCAAACATAGGTAAATACATGGCTACTAAGATAAAACCAACAAATAAACCCAGTAAAATAATAAATATTGGTTCAATTAATTTACCTACAACAGCTTGCTGATGCTCAATTTCGGCAGAATATTGTTTATGCAATTTTTCAAAGATTATTTCAGGTGCATTTACTTCTTCGCTCAATTTAATAAGCGCCACCAGTTTTTTAGGGAAGATCTTATGCTTTGCAAGACTTTCGTTTAATAATTTACCTTCTGTTACAACTTCCTGCTTTACAATTTCAAGCGCCTTTTCCATTGGGTAGTATTCTATCATGTTCTTTACAAGGTCCAAAGCTTCGTTGATCATCACCTTTGCTCCCGCTAAAAGTTTCATGCTTTGACAAAATCTTGCCAGGTATATTTTTTGAATCAATTTATTAAAAACCGGGATCTTTAAAAATAAAGCGGAGGTGTAATGCCTGTACCAGTCTTTTTTATTTTGTGTTTTATGCAAAATTATTAAAGCAGCAATGATGGAAAATAAAATGCCGAAAATAGTGCCACTTTTATTACTCAGCTTTATTAAAAATTGGGTTATTGCAGGCAGTTCACCACCTGTTTGCGTAAAGATGTCGCTAAATATAGGCACTACAAACGAAAGCATAAAGTATACGATTAAAATAGCCATACTTATTACCACTATCGGGTAAGTTAATACGCCAACAATTTGCCTTTTTAATTTTATGCTCGATTCATAAAATGCGCCCAGCTCTTTTAATACTTCAGCCAGCTTTCCTGTTTCCTCCCCTATTTTAATACTTTGTGCTTCATATTTACTAAAGATCTTTACATGAATGGAAATAGCTTCATAGATCCGTTTTCCGCTTATAATATCATTCTTTATTTGTTCTAATAATGCTTTGTGTTTTTTATTTGGAATATCTTCTTCAATGATCTCAAAAGCAGTTTTAATATCAACGCCGGTAGAAAGTAATAATCCTAATTCAGAATAAAACCCCTCCTTTTCTTTAGCGCCGAATTTTTTTTCCAAAAAAGAAATTTCAGTATTTAAAATATCACTCATACCACCCGAACTTTGTGTTTTCTTAGCAGTTTTTTTTTCTTTTTCTGAATATTTTGAAAGATCTATACTCGCCAACGTTTATTCTTCTTTATCTAGCTCTAGCTTAATTGCTGCATCATAATTTTTATAAAAATAGAAATTAAATTTCTGTTTTGTAAACTCAACTTCAAATGTAAGTGATTTTATTAGTTTATTCGCCCATAATGGGTTTTTCATAAACTCATATTCTTTTGTGATCTTTTTAGCTACAATATGAAAAGTATCACATTGAGTTGCTTTCTTTAATAAAATAACCTTTTCAAGAATTTGCAAATTTATAGCTGAGCTATCTCTTTTAATAGTAAAATTATTTTCACTATTCTCAATAAAGGTACTGGCTTTTAAAGACTCCAGGTCCATTCGCTTTTTAAGATCTGTGTATTCATTAATAAATTTGTTTTGCTCTTTATAATTGTAAAATAGTTTTTGAATATAAGTTAAAGTAGAATAAGATAAAGTAATTGCCAACGAGGTAAGTGCAAGTGTTATCAAAACCTCTGCAAGTGTAAATCCTTTTACATGATATTTTTTATTCTTACCTGTCACGATAAACAACATTTTCTAATTCAAATAATTTCTTTTTAGTGCCATCAAATACTACCATTCGTATAACATAACAATCATTAAATAATTCGTGACTGCTAATTGTTTTTTTAACCGTAAACTCTTCTTCTTTATATGTTTCTTCAAAAAAAGTTCTTTTCAATAAAGTTTCCTTCATTCGTATTTCTGCCAATTCTACCGCTTTTATTTTAAAGAATGGCAAACTGCTTTTTTGAATATTTAAATAAATGATAACAGCAAGGCCTGAACAAAAACTGGTAATCGCTAATGCTATCAACACTTCTATAATAGTATTGCCTTTTAAATATTTTTTTAGCAATTTCATTTAGTTCATTTTCTGACAACACATTAACCGTGCCGTCTTTTTAAAAATTTGTGGAATTGCCAGAAGATGCGAATATTTTTTAGGGTCTATTTCACAGGCCAACATATGATTTTCATAAACAGCAGATGGGGTTTTCAAAAGTAATTTATCACAAATAATGGTTGCGTTCATTTTTCCTTGTAGATGCAGATAATCACTCGAGTAAATAAAACCATTTACTTCACATTTGCCATTTAACTTAATAAACACTTTTGTACTATTTTGATTATCACTTTTATTTAACGCTAAGATGCCACCGTAAAATTTACAATCTTCATTAATATCTATCCAGTTTAAAGTATTTGTTTCACTTTCTTTTGGTAACAAAACAAAGGAAGAAGGGTAGTTAAATTCGCATTTTTTTTCGGTAATAATACTATCACCGGCAATTACATGTACTTTGCCTTTAAACCCTTCTTTAAATTTTACTTTATCACAAACTATCAATACATTTTCTAATGTACAGGTGTTACTTATCTCAATATTTTTACCAATTATTTTAATATTATTTTTTAAGTGCATATTATTGAGCTGACCTGACACTTCAAAAACAATTGTTTTGTTATTAAACGACTGGTCGTAATTTTGAGGTAAAAACGAAACCACACTATCCAAATAAACGTTACTGTTATTTTGTTGTTGTTTTATCTCTTCGATTATACCTTTATCTACTAAAGGTATTTGCATTGGAGAAATTTTTGTAAATCCAGTATTTTGTGGACTATTAATAAAACTTTGCCCCTCAATAAAAACACCTTTTATACCCGCTTTTGGCAAATAACAATTGGCTTTAAAAACAATAGCGCCGCTTAAACCAACGGGTCTGCTATTATCGGAAATCATTAAACCTGTATCTGATGGCATTACTGAGCCATATAAACCTGACTGTGATAAAGAATGATGCCTGTTTTTTGTTTGTGCCGTAATTAATAAATATGCACCCCAATACATTTTTTTAATTTTTAAAGAATCTTCATTCAATGTATTTTTTATCCACTTATTATTTTTCTCTTCTGTAAAATAGTCTGATTGTGCCATTTCAAAAGCACTTTGCAAATTAAAATTGAGTTGTGATGCTTGCGCGTATTTTGTAACATTGCGCTGATTAAAATTGGCTATCATTATAAACATACAAAGTATAATACCAATAATTATACTTACTAAAATAGCAATATATAAGGCGCCGCCTTTTACCTTTACATTATTAATAGCTGTTGGAGATAACGGAAGAAGTTTAAGCAACTTTTTCAGCAATGGATAAAAAAGTATTCTTCCTTTAAAAAACATGATACCTTGTTTAAGAAGTTATTACTTTTTCGGTTTCAGTATTTTCAGTTTTCTTTTTCTTTTTTTCCTTTTTAGGTTTTTGCTTTTCTGTAGGAGGGGCTTGCTCTTTAATTTTCTTTTCTCTTACTTTTTTCTCTTTAGGCGCTTTTTCTTTTTTAGGTTTTTCTACTTTAACTTTGGCTATAACTTCATCGCCGTTCTTATAAACTTTTTTTTCGGTAACTTTTCCGGTTGGCCCGTAAGTATAAAATTTACCATTGAGTTTATCGTTTTTAAAATTTCCCTTCGCCATCAATTGACCATAATCATTATAAATTGAATAAGAACCCCTTTTCACTCCGTTTTTCCAGTTAATAATTTCTTTTAATTTTCCATCAGGATACCAGTATTTCCATTCTTTGTTCTTAAGGCCGTACTTTATTTGTCCTTGTTCTTTTAACTGATTAT
Source organism: Bacteroidota bacterium (assembly GCA_013816615.1). GTDB lineage: Bacteria > Bacteroidota > Bacteroidia > B-17B0 > Aurantibacillaceae > Aurantibacillus. Next base: position 29,231 of record JACDED010000037.1, on the reverse strand, counting down.
TTAAATAGAAAGAAGTGTAATTGCCATGAATTAACTTTCCTTCATAACCGCCTTTGGTCTCCATTATTTTTTGAGAACCATACCACATGTAAGATCTTTCATTATTTATTTTGATCTCTTTGGGTTGGCTTAGCATTTGTGTTTTAACAGTATGATCCTCATGATTAACAGTTATATTAAACTGCTTAAGCTTATCGGGTTCAGTATATTTTTGTGAATAGGAGTTGCTAACTATACCTATTATTAAAACAAAACTTAATACCAAACGCGAATATTTGTAAAAACTGATAGCCATTATAAACTCAAATATAGAAAATAAACTTTAATAGATGTAATTTGTTGGATCCTAATAGATAAAAGAATGTGGATAATTAAATTTTCCTTGTCGTAACCCATCCATAATAATAAATTTTTCGTTAATTTATTATAGTAAACAGTTGACTCTTGTTGAAAAGCATTTCCAAATCTCAGAATATATGTGTTACAGAACCCAGCAACAAAAAGACTAGCGTGTATTTACAAACTATCACTTATATTCGCGGCTGAATATTCAGGAAATTATCTCTTGGTTTATTAAATCTCAGGAATGAAAAAAATTACAGTTATCTCTTTTTTACTTGTTTTATTAGTTAGCAGCTGCTCTTTAATTAAACAATATCGGTATATGTCAAAAGCAAAAGCGCCTAAGGGTACGTTCCGGACGGAGATTCCTTTTGAATTAAATAACGGCCTTATTGTGATCAAAGTGAAACTCAATGGTTCAGACAAAGAGTTTGCGTTTATATTGGATTCAGGTGCACCTGTTTCAATCATCTACCAGGAGGCATTTGAATCTTCAAAAGCAAAAACAGTGATGACTTACAAAGTATCTGACTCTCAGGGAAACTCAACTAAAAGTGATTATGTGATGCTGAATGCAGGGCTCGGAGATCTGCTTTTCAAAGACATTTTTGCAGCCTATTCGCCTAATACAAATGAATTTATTTCCTGTATTGCTGCTGGTGGAGTAATAGGGGCAAATTTGATGCAAACTGCAAATTGGCAAATTGATTTCGCCAATGAAAAAATTGTTATATCCGATTTTAAAAAGGCTTCGTTACCAGACCTGAAAGAGTATCAAAAGGTTTCTTTTTCAAAGCGTGCTCCCTTTGGTTTTATGCCCTGGCTGACTGTTCTTCCGGGAATGACCGTAGATCTGAAAGTTAATGGAAAGTTGTTTAAAGATGTGTTTGTAGATCTGGGTTCAAGCGGTGCGCTTACTTTGCCTAAAAATGCGGCAACCGATAGATTGTTTAAAAATGACCTTAAAGAAGTTCGGATAGGGGCAAGCTTCGGATTATTGGGGGCGCGAATGGATACGACATTTAATTACAGCTCTTCGGCTATTTACATGGAGAAAATCAAATTCAACGACTATACAATCGACATAGCCAAAAAAAACCAATCGCTCCTAGGCATGAAAGTTTTCTCTGATTACATGATGTTTATTGATTTCCGGAAAAAGGATCTCTACCTGAAACCAATCGTCAGGGAAAATAGCACGACAGATGAAAAAGAATTCGGGTTCTCTCCGATCTACGATTCAAAAAGCAAGACTTGTTATGTGATAAGCCTTTATGAAGGGTCTTCAGCTGTTAAAGCAGGTCTGCAATTAAAAGATACTCTTGTTGAGATTAATAACGAAAAACTACCTGCATTCAATGATTATTGTGAATTCAAAAAATGGTACCGGAAATTCCATTCGCAGGAAGTAGTGATGTTAAAAACACGCAGAAGTAATGAGATCATGAAGATTGAAAAGGCTGTTATTCCAAAAAGATAATACAAAGCGATAGTGTGAACCCGAGACAAAAAATAAGATCAGAGAATTAGTTTATTAAGTCTGAAAGTTAATATCCTCCCCTCTTCAGAAAAAATTCAAAAAAAATTTGCGTAGTTAAATAACTACACGTATATTTGTAGTCAAATAACTACATAATGAATTTAAGAAGAGATGTTTTTCAAGCCATAGCAGATCCTACCAGAAGGGCAATACTCCTGCTGGTAGCTTCGCAATCAATGACGGCAGGAGCAATTGCTTCTAATTTTGATACTGCAAGGCCAACAGTATCAAAACATTTACAAATACTTACCGAATGCGAGTTGCTTGAACAAGAGCAAAACGGAAGGGAAATTTATTACCACTTTAATCCCAAAAAAATGAAAGAAATAGCAGAGTTTATTGAGCCCTTCCGCAAAATGTGGGATGAACGCTTCAATAAATTAGAAAGTATTATGAAAAAGTACAAAACCAAAAAATAGAATTATGGAACAAAAAACAAAGATCAATGCCGAAGACGGCAAACAGGAATTAACGATCACAAGAGAATTTGATCTGCCCTTAGATTTACTTTTTAGAGCCTATGTAGAACCCGAAATTGTTGAAGAATGGATGGGGACCAAAGTAATAAAACTGGAAAGCAAAAAGCATGGCGGTTATCAATTTGAAACAACAGATCCTAAAGGAAATAAATACGTATTCAGTGGCGTAATTCATGATCTGGTTTCAAACAAAAAAATAGTACGCACATTTGAAATGGAGAGTGCACCTTTTGGCGCACAGCTTGAATTTTTAGAATTTGAAAAATTAAGTGATGATACCAGCAAGCTTACCATGCATGTTATTTATAGATCTGAAGAGATCAGAAGGCAAATACTATCCATGCCTTTTGCGCAGGGCATTAATATGGCGCATAACCGTATAGAAGAAATATTAAACAAATTAAAATAAAATATCATGACAAAAGCAAAATTAATTATCTATTGGATAGCAACAGCTTTATTATCATTTGGTATGCTGGGTAGCGGCATCGCGCAAATAGTTCATGCACAGGCAATGCTCGACCTGGTTGTTCCATTAGGTTACCCGGTATATTTTTTATCCATAATTGGTGTTTGGAAAGTACTTGGAGTAATAGCTATTTTACTGCCACGATTTAAACTCATTAAAGAATGGGCCTATGCTGGCTTTTTCTTTCTTATGACGGGAGCTGTTATATCACATTTGGCAAGCGGCCATTATAATGTAAAGGCTATTATTGGGCCACTTATGCAAACTATTTTTGTTATTTTGTCGTGGTATTTTAGACCTGATAACAGGAAAATCATTTCCGTTAATCAATAACAATTCATAATTTTATTCAGCATCTTTAAAAGAAAAACATGAACCCAAAAGTTGATTTTTATTTTAATAAAGCCAAAAAGTGGCAGGAAGAAATTAAGAAATTGAGAACTGTCATTCTTAATTGTCATTTGGAAGAAGAATTAAAGTGGGGAGTTCCCTGCTACACATTTCAAAAAAGCAACATTGTTTTAATACATACATTTAAAGAGTATTGCGCAGTTCTATTTCATAAAGGTGTTTTATTAAAAGATCCAAAAGGTATTTTGATCCAACAAACAGAAAATGTACAGTCGGCCCGCCAGGTAAGGTTTACAAGCTTGAAGGAAGTAGTTAAGCTTGAAAAAACTTTGAAAGCTTATATTTATTAAGCCTGCGAGATAGAAGAAAAAGGTATAAAAGTACCGATGAAAAAAACAAAAGAATTTGCAGTTCCTGAAGAGTTTCAAATTAAGTTGGATAAGAGTGCTGCTTTAAAAAAAGCATTCAATGCATTAACGCCCGGGCGACAAAGAGGATACCTACTCTATTTTTCTTCGGCCAAACAAGCTAAAACCCGCGAAACAAGAATTGAAAAATACATTCCGCAAATTATGGATGGTAAAGGAGTAGATGATTAGTTTAGAAGGAATACACATGAATAAAACATTAGAACATGAGCAAAACTAATAATAGTAAAAAGAAATTGTCTTCAGCACAAAACGAAGAATTACTGAATGTATTAAAAAAACGTTTTGAAAAAAACATGAAGCGCCACAAAGGTATTGAATGGGCTACTATACAGGCAAAACTGGAAAAGAACCCCGGAAAATTATGGGTATTGGATGAAATGGAAACTACCGGTGGCGAACCTGACGTTATAGGTTACGATAAAAAAACAGGCGAATACATTTTTTGCGATTGCTCTGAAGAAAGTCCGAAAGGCCGCAGAAGTGTTTGTTACGATCACGAAGCATTGAATGCAAGAAAAGAAAATAAACCAAAAGACAGTGCTCTGAATATGGCGGCTGACATGGGAATTGAGATCTTAACAGAAGAAGAATACCGTGAACTTCAAAAACTTGGAGAGTTCGATCTAAAAACTTCAAGCTGGATAGAAACACCTGCGGATATCAGAAAATTGAAAGGCGCTTTATTTTGCGACCGTCGTTACAATACTGTTTTCGTTTATCACAACGGCGCAGAGTCTTATTATGCTGCAAGGGGCTTCCGGGGCTCGTTAAGAGTTTAAGCGTTTTTTTATTTTTTAAAAAGACCGAAGATAAAAATATTTACAGTGGTATCCATGTAGGTGTAAGCTTCAAATTTTGCCTCATAGGTTCCGCTTTCTATCGCAGGTTCTGTTCTTAGATTATTCATAAACACATTTACTTCTTCAATATCACCCGTCTTTGATTCGAATTTAAGCAGCTCTATTCCTTCACGTGTAGAAATATTTATCTTGAATTTATTGAACTTACAGGCTGAAAGAATTCTGAAACAGTTGGCAGGGGTACAATTAACCGATACAAATTTGGTATGTGAAAAATCCAAACATTTTGATTGATCAAAAGGTGTTAAACAAAATAATAAAAAACAAAAAACTAATTTCATAATTATAAATGATCACATTAAATCAAAGATAATATTTTTTGTTCAAATAGAAATTTTATTGTTTTGCGAATACTTTTTTCAGAAGGTCTGTTACACGGGCATTTACATTGGTCCTGATCTTTGTTTCCTCTTTACCTATTAAGATCATTAAGCCGTTAATGGCCTTATTTGTAACATACTCATTTAAGTCAGGGTTAACTTTTTTTACTGTTGGAATAGCATTATAAAGATTTGCCAATGGGGTCCAGTACGCGGTTACATTTACTTTATCAATAGCAGATTTAACCTTTGGTAAGAACTTTGCTTTTAAAGGATCAAACGTCTTCTCCCTTAAGTAATGTGTTGCTGCGGTATCGTTTCCTCTTAAAATAGTAAAACCATCATTTACGTTCATAGTTGTAATGGCATCTATAAAAATTGGTGCTGCCTCTTTTGCGGCTTCTTCGGCAGCGCGGTTTAATGATGCCTCAAATTCATTTACTTTATTTTGAAAACCCAGCTGAATTAATTTTTCCCTCATTGTCAATGCTTCGGCGGGCCATGGAATAAATATTTCCGGGTTCTTTAAAAAACCATCTGTTCTTGAAGCAATTGCAGCTGAATTATTTGTACCAACGGTTAGCGCCTCTTTTAAACCTTTTATTACTTCCTGGTTAGTGAGTACACCTGTGTTACTACCGGCCGCTGCTGTGCCAACCTGGTTTAAAAAAGAGCAATTGTTAAAGCTAAATAGAATAAGGAGAAAGAAAATATATTTCATATTAATGTTACTAGGGTTTAAAAACTGTAACAGTTTAAAAACGTGATTGTTTAGATAATAATTTATTCGTATCCAAAATAAATTTGCGTAACCAAATAGTTACATATATATTTGTAACCGAACAGTTACATATTTAAAATGAGAAGAGACGTTTTCCAGGCTATTGCCGACCCTAACCGCAGAGCTATTATTGGCTTACTGGCTAATAAAACACTTAACCTTAACCAGGTGGCCGATGAATTTAATATTAGCCGCCCTGCCATTAGCAAGCATATAAAGATACTGACGGAATGTGGTCTTATTACCATTAAGCAGGATGGTCGCGAGCGTTATTGCTCTGCTCAATTAAATAAATTATCCGAGGTAAATGAATGGGTTGAACAATACAAAAAGTTCTGGCATTCAAAACTCGATGCTTTAGAACTTTATCTGGATAAAATACAGGCAAAGCCGTCTAAAAAACATAAGAAGAAGAAAAAATAATTATTCAACAATTTAAAACACAAAACAATGGGAGAAAAAAATAATAGTAGTACAGCCGATCGCGAATTAAAAATCTCACGTGTATTAAATGCACCGATTGAATTGGTTTGGAAAGTTTGGACAGAGCCGGAACATATTGCTCAATGGTGGGGGCCAAACGGTTTTACAAATACAATAAACACAATGGACGTTAAACCAGGTGGTGAATGGAAATTTGTTATGCATGGGCCTGACGGCAAGGATTACAACAATAGAAGTATTTTTAAAGAAATTGTAAGACACGAACGCATTGTGTTTGAACATTTCAATCCAAATTTTATAACCACAATTAATTTTAAAGCTGAAGGAAATAAAACAGTCCTCAACTGGCAAATGATGTTTGAAACGCCCGAAGAATTTCAAAATGTAGTTAAGGTATTTAAGGCCGATGAAGGTATAAAGCAAAATGTAGAAAAACTGGAAAAATATTTATCTAACCAATAAAACAAATAACATGAAAAACGAAGCATTCACAATTGAAAGAACTTTGAACGCACCTATTGAAAAAGTATGGAGCGCTATTAGCAATAAAGAAGAAATGAAAAACTGGTACTTCGATCTTGCTGAATTTAAACCTGAAATTGGTTTTGAATTTGAATTTACAGGCGGGCCCGAAGATGGTGTTCAATACGTTCACCAATGCAAAGTAACCGAAGCAATTCCAAATAAAAAATTAACGTACAGCTGGGCTTACAAGGGTTTTGAAGGAATATCGTATGTAACATTTGAGTTGTTTAAAGAAGGTGATAAAACAAAAATAAAATTAACCCATACCGGTTTAGAAACTTTTCCTGCAAACAATGCAGATTTTGCCAGAACTAATTTTGAAGCAGGTTGGAATGAAATTATTGGCAGAGCATTACCAAATTATGTAGAAAAGAAATAGTTGCAAAATAAAAAGCGGGCTTTAATAAGCCCGTTTATTTACATTTTAGCAAGATCTAAATTAAAATGGTAACCAAACCTTTTAAGCATACGTAAGTGCGAACCAACAGCCCCTTTTAAAGTTGGTGTACATAAATAAGGAACATTAAATTCTTTAGCCGTTTGCTCTACAATTGCAGAAATCTGCGGATAATGCACGTGGCAGATGTTTGGGAACAAATGATGTTCTACCTGGAAATTTAACCCGCCAACATACCAGGATAATAATTTATTTTCGCGGGCAAAATTAACGGTGGTCATCATCTGATGAATAGCCCATTCATTCTCAATAATATTTTGATCATTTGGTAAAGGAAACTCTGCTTCTTCTACCGAATGTGCCAATTGAAAAACAAGACCCAAAACAAGCCCGCTAATAGCTTGCATTAAAACAAACGACCAAATGATAAGACTTACAGAATACCCTTGTATTACAATTGGCAATACGATCATATAAGTAAAGAACATCAGCTTAAGAAAAACCATGCTGATAAAGTATTTCGTATTTTTAGCTTTTGTAAAACGGTTAGTGCCTTCTTTTTTATATTTAAAGTATTGAATAATATCTTTAGCTAATGCCCAATAAAGTGTAAGGATTGAATAAAAGAAGAATACATACAGAAATTGAAACCTGTGTACTTTTTTCACATCAGAGTGTGGCGAAAAGCGTAAAATAAGCTTATTGTCAATATCATCATCCACTTCATGTATGTTGGTATAAGTGTGATGCAAAACGTTGTGCTGTAGCTTCCAGTTAAAAACCATACCGCCAACCAGGTTAAGCGAGTAACCCAACCAGTTATTTACTTTTTGCTTTTTTGAATAAGCACCATGATTGGCATCATGCATAATAGACATGCCAATACCAGCCAGGGCAAAACCCATTATTGTATGCAATACCACAACAACCCAGGTTTGTAAGAACATAAAATTAATAAGCAATACAGGTACAACAAATCCCGATAAAAGAATAATGGTTTTAATGACCATAGTGCTATTTGCATTTTTAGAGATGTTATTCTCTTTAAAATGCATGTTTACTCTTTTTTGTAATGTTGAAAAGAAGAGGGATTTATCTTTTGGTACAAACCTTGGTAATTTTTTTAGAGTGGCAGATTCCATTAAATTAAGATTATTTCAAAGATACTAAAAAAATAAAAAGCCCCTGTTTTTTACAGGGGCTTTTAACAAAATTGAATTATTTTTCACAAAAATTAGTTAGGTGTAAATGCACCATAACCTAAGTTAATTGCATTTCTGATCTCTGTGCTATAAACACCGTTAGTTGTTGTTGTAGATTTGTTGTAAACACCTTGTACACCCGGAGTGATGTTGATGAAAGTTGTACCGTTAAAGTTCATAGTATCGCGGCTTGTAGCCCAATCAGCAACCCAAATAGTAGCATCCTGGTTAAAACCAGAAGTACCAACCGGAACTGTGCTTAAGTTAAAAGTATAAGTACCATTTGCACCAGTAGTACTTTGGTACATTTTAGTATTTAATAAAGTAGGATCTTTATCGAAAGATAAATAAATTGGAGTGTTTGCAGGCACAGCAATATTTGTAGCGCTAAATGCAACAACTGTACCAGTAGTTACTTTTCTTACTAAGTTCATGCTAACTGAACCAGTAACAATTGCAGACCCGATAGAAATGCTGTTTGGATTAGATGAAACGTTTGTAGCAGTAAAGTTATGATCAAAAGTAGTGTTTTGACCCATGAACAAGTTTCTTGTTACACTTGTACCAGCATAAGTTGCATATAAACCTGTTTTAGTTACACCATTGATAACAGTATCCTGAGTACCTGTAAAGCCATCAATTGTAATTAAAGCAGAAACACCAGAAGCGTTTGATTTTACGCTGATAGCGTAATTACCGTTTGCATCAGTTGTTGCTGTATAAACATCAGCACCGTTTGCTGTAGAGTTAGGATATAAACCTTGTGCTCCACCTTTGTTTACTTTAATGGTTACAACCACACCTGACATGTTAACACGGTTAGTATTGATCCATCCACCGTTACCGTTTGGAGTAACAACATTTTTGTTAACGTTACCTTTTACAACAGAAGTACCTGTAACGTCGGTAGCTGTAAAGTCGCTGGTTGTTTCTTTTTTCTTACATGAGAATAATGCTAATGTAATTGAAAGTGCTAATAATGATTTTTTCATGATATTATATTTTATTAATTTATATTTTTATTTAATTGTTTGATTTAGAAATGGAAAATTAAAGTTAAAGCTCCTGAACCACCACCTAAGTTAGTGTTACCACCTAAAGTGTTGTTCATTGAGAAGATAGAACCGTTATTGTTATCAACTGAAAAACCTTTTAATTTTTCAGAAGTATCAACATCAACTTCTTCAATAATAACTTCTGGTCCGTTTTGGCCATTGTTATAAACTTCTTGAGTTGATTCAGCACCTCTTCTTGTTGTAAGAGAATATCCCCAGCCATATTCAGCTCCAATTGAAATTTTTGAGAAAATAAAGTACTCAATTCCAATAAAACCTCTAACACCAAAACGGAAACCGCCCCTGTTCTTAGAATCTATGTTTCTTACAGTTCTTCCCGGAGCAATAGGGTTAGTAGTTGTAACGTTGAAAGTATTAAAGTTGTTTGTAAATTGAATAGGATACTGATCAGAGAATTTGTTTCCATATTCTACTGATTGTCTTGAACCATTAGTTCCAAAACCGATCTCACCACCGTAAAAACCTTGTAATCTGCGGTAACCTCTTCTTTTTTCATAACCAACCGTAATTAAAATGTTGTTTTTAGAAAACTTTAGTTTATCCTCAACTCTTAATAAAGAAGCTGCTGCTATATCATCTGCAGTTCCTAAAGATGCTTTGTACATTGCTTCAGCATCCTGAACTTGAGCGGTCATTGAACCTGATAAAGTATTTACACCAACGCGCGCGCGAATAGCTGTTTTAGCATCTAAGTAATATTTACCTACGATCTGGTTGTTTGAGGCCTGAACGAAAGAAACAATATTTGCCGAGCCTGCAAATGGTGTTGCGCGGTTTAATGTTCCTAAGAACATATCAAGAACCGGAATTGTGTTAAAGCCTAATCCAATATCACCTGCCTGAGGTAAGATATTGTGACCTTTTTTGTTTAACACTTCTTCATCACACGTGCATTTTTCGCAATGAGAACCTTCTTTTTTTGGCTCTTGCGCATAAGTTAACATTGATGATAACAATGTTGTAACAATGAGTACTTTTTTCTTCATTTTATTTGATTTTTGGTTTTAATTTTAACTTATTTCCCTCGTCATTTTTCGACTAAAGTCACATATACGGGGTCAAAAATAAGCCTTTTTTCTGTTAAAATAAAGTAATTGTGCAATAATTTACACACTTGTGCTAAGGGGTTTAGCGTAAAAGGGTTACGTGGCCACGCATTTCATGAATAACATCAATATTATCGGTTATATTGATTCGCCAGTAATATATGCTAAAAGGATCAATAGAATCTCCATTCCATTTTCCATCCCATCCCTGGGTAGGATCTTGTGTTTTAAATACCCTGTTGCCCCAACGGTTATAAACTTCAAAAAGATAGTTTTTTGATGTCCACCCTGTTCCAAGGGGTATTAATGTATCGTTTAAATTATCGTGATTGACACTTATACAATTAGGCATGTAAAAGTTAAATCCTTCTATCACACAAATCAGTTTATCTGCTGTATCAATGCAATTATTTTGATTTTTTGCAATTAACCTTACAAAATAACAACCTGTATCTTTAAATGTGTAATTAATATTTTCCGCCTGCCCCATATTAATTCCATTAATGCTCCAATTATATGTTGCACCATTTGCAGTAAGGCTCTCAATAAAAACATTTTCTGAATTATTTAATGTAATAACGGCAGGATCAGTTTTAAAATCTGCTTTCGGGCTAGCCAATACTCTAACTATGTTTGAATATGTAAAAGCGGTTTTACAATGATTAGAATCGTTAACGGTTAATTTTATATTATAATAACCCATTTTTGAATAACAGTAACTGGTTGTATTACCAGGCTGTTCAAAGGGTTTATCTCCATAATTCCAAATAGCATTTGTAGATTTTGGGGTAAGATTTGTAAATGAGGTACATAACGGTTCGCAACCAACCGTATCACTTACAGCAAAAAGCGGCATTGTAACAGGGAAAAGATTTATTGGAATGACTTGTATGGCCATAGGCGAACCACAACCATCACTAACACTTAAGGTATAAACAGGAATAGAAGCGTTTTCTACAAAAATAGATTCTGTATTTATTAAGCCCGGTAGCCAGGTGTATACATAATTACCATCGCCACCCGTAACTGTTGGCGTTATTTGCGCTGTTGTGCCGGGACAAATGCCAATATTTGAAGAACTAATATTAATTGATATTGGCGGACTAACATCAACCGTTAACTGGTATGGTGCAAGCGTACAACCATTTGCATCATAAACATTTAAACTATATACTGTTGTACCTGAAGGAACAAGGCTCACGGACTGGCCTGTTACATTTCCGGGATTCCAAACATAACTAAATCCGCCGGCGCCACCAAAAGCAGAACCCTGCAATAATACAGGCTGTCCGAAACATACAGCCGAAGGAGCAGTAGCAGAATATGAAAATACAGGGGGTGCCGGAAAATTAATAGTTGTTGTAGCAGGACACCCAAGCGCATCAACCGCTTTTATCACATAAAAACCCGCACATAAATTAGTAATATTATTACTGTTTGTAGTTGGTGTGTTAGTGGCACTATACGTAACAGGTGCAACAGCATTTTGTATTGAAAGTAAAACACTGCCATTACATTGGTTATAACACAATACAGGTGTTGAATTAACGATAGAAAGGCTAACGGCACTGAGGTTGCCAACATTAAAGACCAAAGTATCAATACAATTATTTCCATCTATCACAACGGATGTATAACTACCACTGCTTAACGAACCAAAATTACTACCCACATGCGCACCGGGCTGTGTATTAAAATTATATGGAAAATTGCCTCCGGTAACATTTAAGATAGCCGCACCATCAACCGCACTGCAGTTTTCGGGAGATGTAGAAGCGTTAAGCGTCATTCCCGAAACAGGTGAAACAACGGCCACGCTTGTTGTGACACAAGCACTGCCATCTTTTACCGTAACGGTATAATTACCAACCGGTATGCCCGATACACTTGGTAAACTTGAAAATACGGGTTGCCAGGTATAAGTAAACGGTGCAGGTGCAGATGAAACTGAAGCTGTAACAGACCCATCATTTTTTCCGGGACAACTTGGCTTGTTAATAGTAAACGTAATTATAGGCTGAGGAGCCTGGGTAACATTAACGGTGTTGGTTCTTAAGCAGCCCTTGCTATCTTTTGTGATAATAGTATGAACGCCATTAAATAAATTATTTGCAACATTTCCAACGCAGGCAACACCATCAACCGTATATGTAAAAGGAGAGGTGCCGCCAGTAGAACTTACATTTGTTGAAATACTTGTACCAAAGCAAGGAATAAAAGTATTTGTGAGTGTACTGTTTATTTGCGGAGGCTCTGTTAACATGACGGAATTTGTTACAATGCAGCCCTGTGCATCTTTAACCGTTACAGAATAAACAACGCCTGCAGAAAGACCTGTGGCTATGGATGAATTCGAGCCTGTGGTCCATGTAAACGAAAAAGGAGGCATGAAACTGGGAGCAGTAACATTTGTTTGCGAAGAGCCATTACTTCCACCAAAACACGTAACATTAATATTGTTAAAAGCTATACTTGCTGCAGAAAAAGGGTTAGCGATCTGATAACTCGTAGTGGCAGTACAATTATTTGCTGAAGTCATATAAACCGTGTAATTACCAACTGGTAAAGCGGTAAGTGTTCCTGTATTGCCCATGTTTGACCCAACAACTACAGTGGCATTTGATTGGCTAACAATAGTACATGTGTAAGGTGATACGCCGCCGTTTACTGTAAAACTGGTAGTTCCTGTGTTTGTAGTACAATTATAATCTGCGGTAAAAAAATAGAAAAGTGAGCACTGCGATTTGCCTCCATAATAAAAACAAATGGTAAATAAGATTATTAACCAACTATACTTCTTGATCTTCAATTTACTTTATTAGTATAAAAGTAAGAAATTGAAGGCGAAAAACCATTATAATTAAATAATTGGCGGGTATTACTCAATAAGTGGAGAGTTTAAATAACAGCAGAGATACCAATAATACTGGAGTTGCCCGGAAATGCCATTTTTGAGAATGAATAAGAGAAACCAAAGCGCTTTACTCTAAAGCTAAATCCAAAGCTTAAACCGTTTGCCCCTCTTCTATCCGGTAAGGTCATTTCGCGTTGGCGACGGTAATTATAAGCAATACGTAAATTAAAATTCTTGGTCAAAACAATCTCAGTACCAATAGTTATATGGCGTAAAAAATTATCACCGCGATTAGCAAATTTTCTTGAAAATCTTTGATATTTGGTTGAATCTGTTTTTGTTTCAGTATTGAAAGGATTTGATTTACCTGTAGTATCTATCGGACTTACATATTTTAAATTCCAGGTCATTAACTGATCATAAACCATAAATAACCTAAAAGGTGCTTTATCAACTTTGTAACTTAAACCCAGCTGAACCGTTTGTGGTAGGGTTTTTGACTGCCCCGGTGTGGGAGAATAATCTTTCCACACCACGCCAACATTTTTTGCAAGCAAGCTAACTACAAGATTTTTTTTACTATGATAAGTTACTCCAAAATCGATAGCATTAGCATACGATTTATAGATATCGTATTGAGAAATAATTGTTTTTAATGCCACACCAATATTAAAAGATGAATCTTCAAAAGGCTTTGCATAATTTAAATTAATGCAGTAATCGTTAGCTTTAAAATTTTGTGTTTGTTGCCCGAACTCATCGTACCCAACAAATTTACCGTAATCAAAAAATTGTATACCTCCTGCTACATTACCATACTTTTTTAAATTGTGTGCATAAGCAACATAACCAAAATTCATATCGCTAACAAAGTTGCAATAGTTAAGGGCCACCTGGCGATGCATTGTAGGATTTAATGAGGCAGGATTGCTGTAAATTAAATTTATATCATCTCCCCAGATGCTCATGCTGCTTCCCCCTGCTCCTGCAGCGCGGGCAGTCATAGGAATATCCAAAAAACGATAAGAATTTTTACCGCCAATCTGACTATAACTTTTAACAGCAAAGGAAATGAATATGAAAGCGAGTATATTTTTCAACGGTATTATAACGCTAAAAATATATAAATATTGTGAGAAAGTAGTATGAATTTATAAGCTCATCATGTCTTTTAATTTAACTGCCTGACGGCGTGAGATCTCAACCTCTTTCCCATCTTTTAATTTAACATTTAAGCCGCCGTTAAACCAGGATTCAACACTGGCAATGTAATTTAAATTAATGATGTGTTTCCGGCTGGCCCTGAAAAATTCTTTTTCGTTTAAACGGGTTTCCAGGCTGTTTAAGCTTCGCAAGATCAAAGGCCTGAATGTATCAAAATAAACGCGTACATAATTTCCTTCAGATTCGAACAAACGGATATCAGTTAGTTTTACAAACCAGCATTTTTCACCGTCTTTAATAAACACCATATCATTTCTTGTTAATGGCGAATTATTATCGGTTTTGCTTGTGGTTTCTTTTATAGAAAGTTTTTTTATTGTTTCAGATAAACGCTGTGGCTGAATTGGTTTTAATAAATAATCAAACGCGTTTAACTCAAAAGCTTTAATTGCATGTTCATCATGCGCAGTAATAAAAACAATATCTACCGCTCCCGAAATTTCTTCGGCTAATTCCAAACCTGTTTTTCCAGGCATTTGAATGTCGCAAAAAATAACATCGGGCTTTAACTCATTTATTTTTTCTTTTGCCTGTGCGGCATCAGAGCACTCTGCAATTACTTCAATTTCTTTATGCGCAGCCAAAAGATTTTTCAATTCCTGGCGGGCTAATCTTTCATCATCAATAATTATTGCTTTCATATATTATTTAAATTTTAAACTTTTTATATAATAAAATTCAACGTCTTTCCTCCTCCGCCCTTCGGGCACCTCCTCTAAAGGAGGACACAAATTCTGCAATTTACTTTAAAGGTATATTGATCTCTACCACTACAAAATTATGTAATTCATTTATAAATATTTTGCCGTCTATCCCATAAAGTAACTCTAACCGCTGAATTGAATTTTTAAATCCCACACCTGTTAACGGTGTTTCATGATTTAATTTACCGGTATTAGAGATCTTGATCTTTAATATCTCTGCTAATTTAAATGCTTCAATAATAATATTACCGTTACCCGGTAACTTAGATATACCGTGCTTTATCGCGTTTTCAACCTGCGTTTGAATAATAAACGGCGGTATCTTACAATTTAAAACATCGTCAGCAATTTTAAATTCATAGCTCAGGCGTTCTTCATAACGAATGTGCTCAAGGTTTAAATAATCTTTTACAAGGTTAATTTCATCCTTTAGCATGATCTCTTTGCCTTTATCCATCAATAAAGTATTTCTTAAAATATTTGAAAGCTGTGTAATAGCAATTTTAGCTTTTGCAGGATCTTCATCTACCAAAGCGCGAATGCTGTTCATACTATTGAACATAAAATGGGGGTTAAGCTGCGCTTTTAAATTATTTAATTCAGATTCTCTGCTCGCAGCAAGATATCTAAGAGAATTGATCTCTGCACGTTTGTAGTTTTGAAAATACTGGAAACCAAAATAGATCACATTCCACAAACAAAAAACAACCGTAAAATTAATTACTGACGAAGAAATATAAAGATAACTAAGATCTGTATTAATTAAACCAAAAAATTTAGACAGGCCAACTGTCATAAAAAAGAAAATAATGGCTTTAATTATGCTGAATAAAATAATAAGAAATAATTGTACGGGAATTTTAAAATTCAATACATTCTGGCGAATAATAATGACCCTGTAAACGTGCGAAATACCAATACCAATAGGCATTGTAAGAAAATAAAAAAGGTAATCCTTTACGGTTGTTTGATAACTTAAACCTAAAAAAATTGAATTTACAATAACAAAAAAGGCCCAACCAAAAATTTGACAATACCAGTATATATTCTTTTTATTTGTCAAACCAAAATGGTATTAAGCTTTTACAAATTAGTTACTGTTAATGGTCCATTGATTTTCGAAAGCGCAGGTGTATTCAGGATCAAGTTTAATATACGTGATCTTTGAACGTTTTTTGATCCACTCTTTAACCTGCTTTTTATTGTAATCGTTTTGTGCCATTGCGGCAAGCTTTTGGTAATCGTCCTTCATATTTGTTCTGTGTGGATCGATACGATTTTTTAACTTCAATAATCTATAACCCGGTTTACCATCTGTAGGACTAACAAATTGCATAGGCTTGCTTATCTCCCCTATTTGCATTGAGTTTAATGTGGCCACAAGGTTTTGATCTATCTGGCTAAGATCATCATTGTTGAATTTTGTAGTGGCAGAGCTACGGTTGATCATTAAACCACCATTTTGTTTTGTATCTGCATCATCGCTGTATTTTCTTGCAGCATCCTCAAACGTAATTTTACCTTCTTTAATATCTGTATAAATAGAATCAAGCGCCAATTTGCTATTAAAAAAATCGGCGTTGGTCATTTTTGGAATAATTAAAATATGCCTTACATCCAAAAACTCACCTTTACGTTTTACCAATTCAATAAAATGATAACCGTATGTACTTTCAAAAACATGAGATACTTCTCCTTCTTTTAAACGAAAAGCCACCGATTCAAATGCGGGGTCAAATTGACCTCTTGTAAATGTATAAAACCCACCAGTGGACTGTGATCCCGGATCTTCAGTATACAGGATGGCTAATTTTTTCATGCTCTCACCTTTTACAACACGTTCACGGTATTCTTCCAATTGTTCTTTAGCTATTTTTTTTGCTTCTGCACTAAAAGTTGGTTTTTTTACAATTTGCTCTAACTCTACTTCTGAATTTATTAAAGGCAAACTATCTTGTGGAATGGAATTATAAAATTGTCGTATTTCAGATGGCGTTAGTTTTACATCGCCCGTAATTTTGCCCTGCATTTTTTGAGCAATTAACTGTTCCTGTACATCGCTGCGAAGCTCATCTTTAATAACATTGGTACGTTTACCATAAAACTCTTCCAGCTTTTCTTCACTACCAAATTGTTGAATGTAATAAGCCATACGCTGGTTTAATTCCTGGTCAACTTCGGCATCCGAAACCACAACACTATCCCTATCGGCCTGTGCCACCAATAATTTTTGAAACACAAGCGTTTCAAAAGCTTTACACTTGTCAACGCCTTCCTCCTGTTTTTCCCGTTCTATCAATGAATTTTGAAGGTCGGATAATAAAATGGGGTATTTGCCAACTATGCCAATAACCTTATCAATAACCTGTGGTTGTGCAAATGAAATTGCAACCAGCAGAGATAATAAAATACTTAATCTTAATTTTTGCATGCAGGGTAAATTTACGCATTTAATGCCTTGGCCTAAATGGGGAAATCTTAAAAAATTAAAAAAGATTAATTCGTCAATTCCTAATTCGGAATGATCAACAGATGCCTGACATCAACAAGCTCCCCATGTTTTCTTACGAGCTGAATAAAATGGTAACCATAAACGGTTTCAAATACTTCTGAGACCTGGCCTTGTTTTAAGCTGAAAGCAACTTTTTCAAATTCAGGATCCATTTGTCCTTTTTTTACATTCAAAATTAAGCCGCCTTTTAGTGCAGAGGCTTTATCTTCGCTATAAGCACGTGCAAGATCTTCCATTTTTTCGCCTTTTATAACACGTTCACGGTATTTTTCTATTTGTGCCTTTGCTACAGCTTTGGCATCAATGGCATTACTTTGAGCAGGTGCAAAAAATGTCAGGCTTAAAAAAAAAGAAATGATTTGAATTTTTCGCATAAATACAAATTTACGCAAAGGTTCTAAATAAATATTTCGTGCCTACGGGACTTAATAAATTATACTATACATCTTTCTATAGATATTTTGATCCCTAACGGGATCGTTAGATCAACTATTAAAATGTATTTCTTGTCCCATAGGGACAAAATATCTTAGAAAACGATCAAACCAAATCGTTCAAGTCCCGTAGGGACGAAATATTATAGCGAAAATTTTATTTTTTGATCTCAAAGGTTTGAAAGCCTACAAAATCAGTTTCTTCGGCAGCCACTTCACTTACTTTTGCCAGGCGCGAACCTAAATAACACCAGTCTATAAACTTATTTATATCATCTTCTTTACCTTCTACATGCGCAAATACAGAACCGTCATGCAGGTTTTTTACATAGCCAGTTAAATTTAACTTATGGCCAACAGCCTGTGCGTTAAAACGGTAACTAACGCCCTGCACCTTGCCTCTAACGGTAATTTTATAACTTCTGAATATTATTTTTTCTGGCATGCTGTTAATATTTTAAATAACATAAAACGAATAAACTTTGTTTAAAAAAAGAAAGAGGAAAACTATTAATTTTCCTCCTCCGCCCTTCGGGCACCTCCTCCAAAGGAGGACAGCTTTATACTTATTTTGTTTTATTAATGATATTAATATTTGTTTCGCCAATTACCCTAAAGGCTGTACGACGGTTTTTTTGGTGAGCGGTTTCAAACTCTTCGCTTTTTGGAACCATTTTATTGATCTCTGCTTCAAGAATGATAGGTTTTGTTTCGCCATAACCTGTTGCCTGGATACGTTTTTTAGCAATACCTTTACTCACAATGTAATCCACACAGCTTTGCGCACGGCCTTGCGATAATTTCATGTTATACGCATCGTTACCACGCGCATCTGTATGCGAGCTTAATTCAATGCTTAAGTTATCGTTGATCTTAAGAAGGTCTACGATCTTATCCAGGATCTCCATTGATTTAGGACGTAAGGTTGCTTTATCAAAATCGTACTCAATACCTTCAATTTCAATATCACCTTCCGGAATTTTTCCTAAAAAGAAATCCTGCTCAAAATCTTTAGAGTCTGTTAAACCTTTAGTAGCAACACTTGCCGCCTGGCCAAAATATTTATTTTTTTGTGCTTTTAAAAAGTATTCTAAGTTTGGTTTTAACGGTGTACTATAAAAACCTTTTTCATCGGTCACTAAAAAGAAAGGCTCTTCTCCATCGTGTACATCTTTTATAGTAACTAAAGCGCTTGAAATGGGATCGTTTGTTTCTGCATCAAAAACAATACCACTTAAATTAAAATATATAGGTGCGTTAACGAAGGAGTAAATATCATAACAATGACCATCAGGGCAATCTTGTCTGTCACTCGAGAAAAATCCTTTTTCACCTAAGCGATCCATAATATAATACGCGTCATCTTTACTTGAGTTAACCGGTGAATTTAAATTTATTGGGTACATGTAAACGCTATCATCTACATTTAAGCTTGATTTAAAAATATCCAAACCACCTAAACCCTGCATACCATTAGATGCAAAAAACAATGTATTAGAAAGATCGTGAAGGAAAGGTGTTACTTCATCTCCGGCAGTATTAATAGGTTCTTTTAAATTTTGTGCTTCGCCAATAAAACCATTACCATCAATTGGTGCCATCCAGATATCAAAACCACCTTTACCACCCGGGCGGTTAGATGAAAAGAATAATTTTGTACCATCCGTACTTACAAATGGCTGTTGCGATTTGTAACCCGGTAAATTTACATTGGTGCCTAATTTCATAGCATCATAAAATTTACCTTCAATACTACGTGCCATGTAAATGAATGCTTCGCTCTTGTTATTATCACTCCAACGGGTAAATAACATTACACCGTCTTTTGTAAAGTAACTTGCGCCTTCGTGTAAAGATGTATTTACCGGACGACCAAAGTTTACAGGACGTTGCCAGATAGTATCATCAATTGTAGAAGTATAAACATCGCAAAAGTATGCTGAGTTTTGTTTTTCAGGATCGGTTACTACACCACCTTTACGTGCACTTGTAAACAAAACACGTGTATCGTTCTCAAAATACATAGCACCAAAGCTTGCAGAACCCCTGTTAAAAACAATAGAATCCATCATACGCACTTTAATAGGTTTACGTGGCGATAAAGTATCCAATGCAAAATAACACGATTTCTTTTTCTTATCAGCTTGCTTTACAAGAGAGTCTGTTCCTGGTTTTGGCATAACACCTGCCGAATCGGGTTTAGGATTTGTATAACCGTCAAATGCTTTTAATGCTTCTGAATAATGTTTTAAGCTCATTAACGATAAAGCATAAAAGTAAGGCGCATCAGGATAAACTTTTCTTTCAACACATTTTTTGTATTGCTCGGCTGCATGTTTGTAATCGTAATTTAAACGGTAGCTGGTTGCTAAACGGTACATGATAAAATCATATTTACTTGAGTTTACCAGGTTTTCTTTTACAAGATTTGTACTATCTTTTCTTTTTGTTACTCTTAACTCAGGAACTTTAAATAAAGATTTTGAATTTAAGTTTACTAATTGTGTTTCATAAGGCAATACATAACTTCTTAAAACGGTAGTATCATCCAACACCTTTGCATAATTTACAGCAGCAGTTGCATAATCTTTTTTAGCAAAAGCATCGTCAGCAATTTCTGTCCACAATTTTTTTGATTGCGAGAAAGTTATAGAGCTTAATAAAACGAATACTATGGGGAGAACTATTTTTCTTTTAAACATAAATACTATAATCTTGGACAGTTTTTAACATCTTGATTTTTTGATTTCTTACCTAACCAGGTTAAAGAAAGTTCGTATGCACCTCTTGTTTTAGAAGTACCTCTTAAAGAAGAAGTATTAAAATCGTAAGCAACTTTTATGATGTAGTTATCTTTTTTAAATCCTACATAAGCAATACTTGCATCTTTTGCTCTATAAATATATCCTGCCAATGCGTAAAACTTCTCACCTTTAAAAAAGTATCCCGCATCCAATGCATACGTTTGCTGAACAATATTTACCTGGTTGTAGATCAATACTTTCGGAATAACATATAATAACTCACTAATGTTTACCCTAACACCCAAATGCGAATACATTCTTATTGGTAAACGATTATTGCTTCCAAAGAAGGTTTCTTTAGGTTGAGTTAAATTGAACGCGCTAAATCCTACAAACGGGTTGATACGTGATTGTTGTTTAGCGAAAAAATACAATACACCAAAATTAACGGCTTCCTGAAATTGTGAACCGCGGTTAAAGTTTTCGTTGTTATTTATCGATTTATCAAAAGAACCGCCATCTAAACCACTCCATTGATTATCGAAAGTGTAGATCTGGTATTCGATACGTTTTTGAGTAAAGCCAGCCTGTATACCAAAAGATAAATTATGATATTTATTTTTATCAAGAGGAACCGCATAAGAAACTGAACCTAAGAACTGGAATACATTGTAATTACCAAAACCTGCGCGCATGTTGCTAACCTGGCCGCCAAATCCCCATTTGCCTTTTGGCATATCAAAGCTTACCAAAGCAGTAGTAAATGGTTTGTAAGCTATCGCATTCCATTGATTACGGTAATGAGCGTGTAATCTCATTTTACCATCAACCAAGCCTGTCATTGCAGGGTTTAAGAACAATGGCGCTGCGTCGTATAAACTTAAATGAAAATCTTGTGCTTTAATGGCTGTTACCAAAAACAAGCAACAAATAATTGAGTACTTTTTTATTGTTTTCATCATTTATCTAATAATAGTTACATCGCCATTCTTTTTTACCTGACGATTATTATACATATCCACAACTAATGTCCAAACATATACACCAACGGGTTGGTCTTTGCCGTTCTTGGCTCCATCCCAGCCTATCTTCTGATCATTGGTCTCAAATAATAATTCTCCCCAGTTGTTATATACTCTGAATAAGATCTTTTCAAAAGGTCCTCCTTTTACAAAAAGCAAGTCGTTATTATTATCCTTATTGGGGGTAAATGCTGTGGGTACCTGTGGCAATATCTGCACCTGTATCTCTTTGCTAGCCGTATCGCTACAGCCGTTATTATCAAATACCGTTAAGGTAATAATATAACTGCCTGCGTTTTGATAGATGTGTGTGGGTGATGGGCCTTCTCCTGAGCCTTCATCTCCAAATGACCATAACCAGCTGCTGATCGAACCTGTTGGTGCTGAGAAGTCTGAAAAATATACCGGCTCTAATGCTATGGTGGGATCATTGGTCATACCAAACTGTGCCAACGGCTGGGCGTTAATAGTGACCGGTTTGCTAATAGATGCCGCACAAGAATTATTGGATACAGCTGTTAATACTACATTGTAGATGCCGGATGTGGTATAGGTATGTACAGGGTTACGCGTAAATGAGTTCACACTGCCATCCCCAAAGTTCCAATTCCAGGCTACAATGTTACCCGGTAATACAATAGAGGAATCTCTGAACTGTGCAGGTAATCCCTGGCAGGCATTTAAATAACTAAAGTTTGGGATTGGCAAGGAGTTAACCGTTATACGCTTACTTACCGTATCAGGACATTGGATGTTAGGAACTGTTACTGTATTGGTGCCTGTTACCGTTAAGGTGATCACATAACTACCCGCGTTTGTATAGGTATAAAGGGCGTTACCCGGCGTAGTGGATTGAACTACTGTATTGCTTGGGGCTGTTCCAAAATTCCATTGGGCTGTTAAGCCCGAGGTTCCGTTAGACTGCGAACCGTTAATAAAGATAATGACCGAATCCTGGCATCGCACCGAGGAGGCCGTAAACAGCGCTTTTGGCGCATCTACGAAGGTGGCTACAAATGAGCCTGATTGTGCAGGACATCCCTGGTTGTTAGTGGATAATAAGGTTAAGGTTACTGTTCCGTTAGATACATCTCCTGTGCTTGGAAAGTATTGTCCGCCCAAGGCTGTGTTGGTTGGTGTAAATGCTCCTGTGCCTGTTGAGCTCCAGATGCCTGTGCTGGTATATCCTGTTACTGTTCCTGTTAATGCTATAGGAGCGTTCTCACACACCGATGTATTGCTGTTTACTGCTACTACCGGTGCTGCAAGTACTGCTATTTTTAATGTGTCTGTATCGTTAGGGCAGTTATATGTTCCTGGATCTGTTGTTAGTACATAGGTTAATGTTCCTATCGACATATCTGTGAAACTCATTGTATAAGTAGATACGGGTGGGGCTGGTGGTGGATTAAATGCTCCTGTTCCGTTGATCGTGCTCCAGGTACCTGTTGAGGCTGATCCGCCTATGCTTCCGTTTAAGTTTATTAGTCCTGCATTGGCACATACTGTAAAATCTGCGGGGGCTATGGCCAGTGGCGCGGGGCGCATTGTTAACTGAATGATATCGCTTACCGAGGCGCATGGGCCTGTTGGTGGTAAGGTTACGGTCATGTTTATTGCCGTTAAGCTATAATCACTTTGGCTTAACTGGTAAGTTGGTGTTACTGTTTGATTGGTTGGTAAGAATAACCCTGTTCCGTTATTAGTCGTCCATGTGGGGTTTAATGTACTACCTGTTACACTGGCATTTAATACTATGGTTTGGGTATTGGTACATACGTTATCGTCTATTCCGGCAATTGTAGGTGGGTTCACGAAATTCACCGTCAGGGTGCGGGCCGTTGTGGTACAACCTCCTACACTGCTTAAGGTTAATACAAGGGTGCCTGCTGCCAGATCGGCTGTTGTTGGTGTATAAGTTATATTCACCCCGGGTGCAAAAAAGCCTGTTCCTCCACTCCATGTGCCGCCTAAGGCATTAGTAATAGTTCCTGTTAATACGATGGGTACTACATTGTTCTTACAAATAGTTGTGCCCGTACCAATAAATACTTTTGGCCTTTGTACAATAGGTACGATAATAGAATCTTTTTTTGGTGTACAATTGCCTGTGGAGGTTAAATAAAATTTAATGCTCGTTAATAGGGTATCATTATTTGATAAGTTATAGCTGGTAGAAATTGAATTCACTGTGGATGTATATGCTCCAAAACTACCACTACCATTGGCTACTGTCCATTGGCCCGTTATAGCACCGCCTGATACAGTACCCGTTAAATTGATCGGTAAGCCTGAACCCACACAATAGGGGGCAACGGTTTGAGTGGTTACTACTGTTTTTCTTAAGAAAGAAGACATATAGTGAAATAAACCTCCGCTACTTGG
>JACDED010000037.1:0-5079 GCA_013816615.1 Bacteroidota bacterium | reverse complement strand
ACTTGGTCCGCCATCAAAAATACCTAAAGCAAATACGTCAGAATTATTTCCGACAGTATAAGATCCTATAGGAATTTGTGCAATAGAGAAAAGTATTTGTGCCCCAACATAAAGGCTTGCAGTTCCGGGAACCACTGTAAATGCAGATGCAGGTATGAGCGTAGTGGAACCATTAATGGTAAATGTATTCTGAGCACCGTTTTTACAAAGGATATTCAAATTAAAATTTTGATTTGTATTTCTGGAAAAGGCAACAAGGTTAGAGCCCGCACAATTTAATGGGGGCAAAATAGCAGCGCCTGCTTCGCATCCAATACCATCAGCCTGGAAACAATAAACGCTTTTATCCGCTTCTACATAAGTTAAAGGCTGGGTAATATTGTAAAAATAGGTGTCGCCTTTATTAATAATAGTTGTGGTAACTACTGCATCTGTAACTTTAACCTGTGTAAAATTCTCGGTCGCAACAATATAGGCCCCCTCAAGAGCACCTGCAAACATAGTACCTTTATTTAAAATATAATTTGTTCCAACAATTTCTACGGGAACGATCTGATCCCCAATTAAATCATGACATCCGCCACTTGGATTTCTAACCGAATCGTCGGCAACAGTTACTGCAATTGGTTTATCGGCAACTATAATAGTACCCGAAAGATTATTACCGGCCACATTAGTATTTTGAACCGGATTCTCTATCGTATAGGCATCACCCGGGTTAACAAGCATAATGCTATAGGTAATATTTGCGGGATGACCAATTATCGGGCATTTGGGCGTGATCCAAACAACTGTATTAGGTTTGGATCCAACAATATTTATTTGCGATACGGGTTGGTTAACACCCGCAGGCGTGTTGGCAAAATTTGTCTTATTCTGGTTAAACCATCGGGTCTGGAACGGACAAACGAATTCAAGCCCTAAACCATTTTGCCCTTTCATTGAAAAGGTTTCGGGATTATTACCGGTTGTTACAACGTCGTATACAACAGATACATTTGCCGTAGTAGAAATATAAAGTCCATATGGCACTACCTGGTCGGCCGGCCTTACTTCTAATGAATCGTATCCCCTGTTTGGCGTTAAAGTGCTTGGAGGTCCTGCGGCTAATGCATCTCTCCAGAATGTATAGTCAAAGTTGCTATTTGCAGGGATTGTAAATGTAGTATCATACCTGTTTGGCAATATAGCGGCTGGCTGCCTTAAACGTACAGTAGCCGACGTGCCAAAAGTTGCTATGTGCACTTTGATCGGGTGCCTTGCCGCGTGATCGGGAGTTACCCACGGAGCCGCAAACCAGAAAGAAGTATCAATTTGGGCAACAGAAACCGCTAAGTTTACAAACAAGAATAAAGCCATTAAGGCTAATTTATTTCTTCTCTTCATTCTTTTTATTTTTTAAATTCGTTTTAATACTATTATCAATATTATTCAGTTCTTCTTCATCCGCATCCTGAATTTTGTCGCCAACAGTTTTTTTCTTCTTAGCAGACTTCGTATACGTTAAAATGAGCTCATGGCTTCCGTTTGAATATTTTTGTAATGCTGTGGTCGAATAATCGTAGCTATAACCAATTGTAAATTGTTTACTAATTGTTGTTCCAAACATAGCGCAGGCAGATGTGCTGATCCTATATCCACCACCAATCCAAAACATATCTTTATAGATACATTTTAAATTAAATTCTAACTGATAAGGTGCAGGATTATTATAACGTATTAAAGTAGACGGTTGTAATACCCACTCTTTTTTCTTTTTATCCAAAGTAAAGTTATAACCCATGTAACCGTATAAATGTGGCGTTAAACGACCAATTGTATTGTTCCAGTAAATTTTACCTTTTGATAATTGTTGACTGCTGATCCCTAAAAAGAAGTTCTTGCTATATAAATATAACCCTGCATTTGCATCAAATGCGTTAGCATTTAAAATGTTATTCTTCATAAATTCATCATCTTTATCATACACCTTTGCATTATAAATTTTCACATTATACTGCACCGCTCCAATTCCAATTCCAAAACCAAGATTTACTTTCTTGCTTAATCTTGCATGATAGCTATAAGTACCATAAAAAGAAGTACGGGATATTAATCCACTTTTATCATTGATAATTATACCTCCCGCAGCCATATTGGTGCGTTTTTTAAATGAGCCATAACCGCTTACCATATAAGTAACAGGTGCATTTTCAAAACCAGCCCATTGATTACGGTACCCGGCATTAAACTGCATACCTTTATTGGTACCGGCATAAGCAGGGTTATACAAATACTGGTGAAGTGTTATATTTGTAAGTAAAGTTTGTTGTTGCGCCTTAGAAAACGAATAACAAAGCATTAAAATAAATAGCGTGTATAGTTTTGTCTTCATGATCATTTAAGAATAGTTACGGTTCCTTTATAAGTTTTTGTATCATTTACATCATTTAAATTAATGGTGTAAAAATAAGCTCCAACCGGTAATGGATTGCCTTTATAGCTCCCGTCCCAGGCATTCGAGTAGCCTACACTTCGATAAAGCAGCTCTCCCCATCTGCTATAAATTTCTATTTCTGCTTCCGGATAGAATACATTAATAAAGTCAAGTCGCCAGATATCGTTTTTTCCATCGTTATTTGGAGTGATCATATTTGGGATAAGCTGTGTAACCTCTGCGGCAATGTTTGTTATTTTAATTACCTGGAAATATGAACTTGTACAACCAAACTGATCGGTAATAGTTAAACCAACTGTATAGGTTCCATTACTTAAATAATTAGCAGATGGATTTTGTATGTTACTGGTAAAACCATTTCCAAAATCCCAAAACCATGATACAGCAGATTTTGAAGAATCAATAAAAGTAATATTGGCACCCAAACTTAAGGCACTATTGTTTATATATATGAACTTGGCAATTGGTCTTGGTGTAATATCAACGGATTGTGTAACAGTTGATTTACAATTATTATTAGAGGTAACTTCATGGGTAATATTATATATACCCTGAGACGGGAATACTATTGAAGTATCTTTTGAATAAGAGAATCCAAATCCACCAAAATCCCAGTAATAACCAGTTGCAGGAATTGAAGCAGGTGGTGAGATCGATGATTGATCTGTAAAACTAATTTGTTGTGCCGATCCGCTACAAGATCTTGAAATTGTAAAACTTGCATTTGGCAATGCGTAAACCGTTACCGGACGATAGATCGTATCGTAACAGTTAAATGTATTACCTACAACTAATTGAGCTGTATATGTTCCAGCTACAGTATACGTATAAATAGGATTTATTGCCGATGAATTTCCTCCTTCGCCCATTTGCCATTGCCAGCTATTTAACGAACCTATTCCTGAAGTATTAATGGATTGATCGGTAAAAATAGTGGTTTGATTTAAACAAACAGTATTTACTATAAAGTTAGCGGTTGGCTTATCCCTGAAATCAATCTTTACCTGGTCAGATACACCGGCACAAATACCATTATTGGTTGTACTGAATGTTAACACAACCGATCCTGCTGCAACATCTGTAGCAGTAGCAATATATGTCGGGGTAAGCGCTGTATTGCTTGTAGAGAATGTTCCTGTGCCGCCATACCAAATACCTGTATTTGATGCTGTGCCCGTAATTATCGCCGTAAGCGGTACTATTGGATTATTTTTACAACTATTAAGATCCACACCTGTACTAACCGTAACCGGTTGTGTGAATATAACCTGTACACTATCTTTTATTGCTTTACATTGCTGATTATTTGTACTGGTTAAATACAACCAAATTGATCCCGAAGAAACATCTGATGTACTTGGTATATAATTACATATTAACGAGAGTTGATTTGGTACAAATATTCCCGATCCGTTTGTTGTCCATTTACCGGTTGACGTTGTTGTTCCGGAAACAGTACCATTTAAAAACACCGTTGAGTTATTGGCGCAACGGAATAACGGATTAGTATTGCTTGCCTTAACAATTGGTGCATGGTTTATAATAACCGTAACCATATCGGTGACGGGATTACAACCGGCATTATTGGTACTGGTTAAAACAAACTGCAGTTGTGCAAGCGCGGTATCGGCATTTGACAAAAGATAACTTGGTGTAAATGAATTTATACTTGGCACAAAAGTTCCGCTACCCGGTGCTAAAACCGTCCAAAAACCTTGTGTACTTGCCCCAAAAACATTTCCGCTTAAATTAACAGTGGGAGTGTTTGAGCAAATAACAGATCCTGAACCAGCAGTAACAATTGGTGCTTGTTTAACGGTAAGCTTTAAAGTATCGGATTTATTCGGACAAATACCAGTTGATGTAAGAATGATTTTCACAGGTTTAATATTTGTATCGATTGGATTTGGTGTGTAAACATTATTCGTGATCTGGTTTGGTCCACCTGATAATGTTCCAAAACCATTATAGCTCCAAATACCGGTAATTGGTCCGCCACCTATTAAACCATTTAAAGTAAAAGTAGTATTTGAACAAATGGTTGCAGTGGGAGCAATATTTGCATAGACGAAAGCGCTTACACCAAATTCAGAGGCATAAGCATAAGAACTTCCCCCGTTGTAACTTCCGTTATGAACACCAAGATCAAAAAGATCATTTTGATTTTTCAATACGTTATGTGAACCAACCGGAATAGAAGTTGTAGGAAAATAAATTCTTGCAGCAACTAAGTTAGTGCTCCCCGGTACTGCAGTAAAGCTGGCTGCCGAAATAGGTACATTAACTGCATTACTGGTTAAAGTAAAAGTATTTTGAAAACCACTACGGGTTACAAGATTTAAATTTAAAGAATCGCCGCTTAACCTTGTAAAAGCTGTTGTATAAGAACCCGCGCAATAAGCTGGTGCAACCTGTGCTCCACTTAATTTACAGCCATAACCACTAACATGGGTAACATACGCAGGCTTGTCTGTATCAATATATGTTAAGCCTGAAGTTGAACAATTTATCGAATAAGTTTCTCCAGTATTTATCAGCCAGTTTATTGTTCCGGTAGCAGTAGTAATTGTTAAACTGGTTGAGTTTAAGGTTGCAAGAACATAAGCCACATCCGAAGTACCTTCACCTTTAACAATAACGTG
>JACDED010000160.1 GCA_013816615.1 Bacteroidota bacterium | reverse complement strand
GTTTTCATATTTATCTTCTTATTAAATTTAATCTATCGTAGTGACTCACGTCTACAAATTTTTTGCTTTTCGCGATCTCTAAAAATTCATGTTTAAAATGACGGATGGCTGCTGCAACGGGCCAAGCTGCTGCTTCGCCTAATGGGCAAATTGTTTTACCTTCTATTTTACTTTGAATATCCCAAAGCAATTCAACATCGCTTTCGTTTGCAGTACCGTTTAAAAACTTCTTTAAGATCTTTTCCATCCAACCTGTTCCTTCACGGCAGGGCGAACATTGTCCGCAACTTTCGTGATGATAAAAACGTGTGAACGTAAATAGATTTTTTACAATGCTT
Organism: Bacteroidota bacterium; assembly: GCA_013816615.1. Classification (GTDB taxonomy): domain Bacteria; phylum Bacteroidota; class Bacteroidia; order B-17B0; family Aurantibacillaceae; genus Aurantibacillus. Next base: position 7,946 of record JACDED010000160.1, on the reverse strand, counting down.
GTATCTTCATCCATTACAATAAAGCCACCGGAGCCTAACATGGTGCCTGTTGCAAAGCCGCCATCAGCAAGACTTTCGTAGGTCATTAAACGCGGTTCGCCTTTTGCTGTTTTTAAAATTAATTCGGTTGGAAGAATTGGAACAGAAGATCCTCCTGCAACAACTGCTTTCATTTTTTTACCGTTGCGAATACCGCCGCAATATTCTTCGCTATAAATAAATTCCTCAACAGGAATTCCTAATTCAATTTCATAAACACCCGGTTTATTAATATGACCTGATGCAGAAATTAATTTTGTACCGGTTGATTTACCAATGCCAATTTTCGCATACTCTTCGCCACCCATCATAACGATTGGACAAACAGCTGCAATTGTTTCAACATTATTTACTACTGTTGGACAGCCCCATAAACCGGCAACCGCAGGAAATGGCGGCTTAATACGCGGATTACCTCGTTTGCCTTCCAAGGATTCTAATAAAGCAGTTTCTTCTCCGCAGATATAAGCACCACCACCAACTTGTACATAACAATCGTGAGAGAAATCAGTACCTAAAATATTTTGTCCTAATAAACCTGCAGCATAACATTCGGCAAGTGCTTTTTCTACAATACGTGCCACATAAAAATATTCTCCGCGAATATATATGTAAGAAGTTTTTGCGCCCAATGCATAAGAAGAAGTGATCATGCCTTCGATCAATGCATGCGGAATTACTTCCATTAAATAACGATCTTTAAAAGTTCCGGGCTCTGATTCATCTGCATTACAAACCAAATAACGCGGCACACCTTCAGGCTTCGCTAAAAAGCTCCACTTCATTCCTGTTGGGAAACCCGCACCACCACGGCCACGCAGACCAGATTTTTTTACCTCATCAGTTACCTGGTCAGGGGTCATTGTTTTTAATGCTTTCTCTACAGAAGCATAACCACCATGCGCACGATAAACTTCCAGGGTTTCTATTCCTGCAACTTTATCATTGTGTATTAATAATTTTTTGCCCATAACTTTGGTTATAGTGTGTTTTTATAATCTAAGTCCGTATAACTTCTTAATTTTCCATCTGCTTTGTAATCCGCTAAAAGCTTATCTACTTTTTCGTAAGTAAGATTTTCGTGGAAGCTTGCTCCGCATTGCAGCATTGGTGCTGTACCGCAAGAACCCAAACATTCGGCAACTTTTAAAGTAAACATGCCATCGCCTGATGTTTCGCCAACTTTAATATTTAATTTTTTCTCAATATATTTTACAATATCTTCTGCGCCATTTAACCAGCAAGAACTTGTTTGACAAACTTCTAACACACATTTGCCAACCGGTTTTAAATTGTACATCGTGTAAAATGAGGCAACTTCAAAAACTTCAATTGGTTTTATTTTTAAAACTGATGCAACGTAATCCATTACCTCCGGACTTAACCAGCCGTTGAATTCCGCTTGCGCAACATGTAATACCGGTAATAATGCCGACTTAATTTTGCTTTCAGGGTAATGCGAAATAATGGTTTGAACCGTTTTCATAGCCTCCTCACTGAATTTTATTTCAGCGCGTTTGGCATTATCAAAAGTTTGTGTTCCGTGTAATTGTGCTCCCATTTACTTAGTAAATTAAAATTTATAATTAAAAATTTAAAAGTTCGTTAATTTTTAATTACTTGTTGCTTACTTTTTAGTTTAATTATTATTGTTGCTATGACTTTTTGTAATTCTGTTAATTCTTTTTCACACTCTTTGATTGTAACTGATTCAAAAGAATAAGCTTCCTGAATTATTTTCAACCAATATTCAGTTTCGTTGGCAGATTTTAAAGAAATTGACAAGTATCTTATTAATTCTTTTTCTGAAGAACTGGATTTACCTTCGTGAACATTTGCTCCAATTGAAGTTCCTGATCTCAAAATTTGATTAATAATTGCAAAAGGAATTCCTTTGCTTTCCAGCTCTTTTGTTAACTTAACAATAGAAACAGAAAATGCAATTGTCCAACCTTTTATTTCTTTTTTATACTCCAAACAAAGAACGTTTTATTTTTTACCTTTTAAATTCTAACTTATAAATTAGCTATGCGTCTAACTCTCCTGCTATCACATTCATGCTACTCATGGTGATGATCGCATCAGAAAGCATAATGCCTTTTACCATTTCAGGATAAGCCTGGTAGTAAATAAAACATGGTCTTCTAAAATGTAACCTGTATGGTGTTCTTCCGCCATCGCTCACTAAATAAAATCCTAATTCACCATTGCCACCTTCAACAGCGTGATATACTTCGCCCTTTGGAACTTCAGTTTCTCCCATCACAATTTTAAAGTGATAGATCAATGCTTCCATATTATTGTACACTTCTTCTTTTGGTGGTAAATAAAATTCAGGAAGATCTGCATGGAAAGGCTCATCCTTAGGCATATTTTTAATTGCCTGTTCAATGATCTTTAAGCTTTGACGCATTTCTTCCTGGCGCACCATGAAACGATCATAAGTATCACCTGCGGTACCAACCGGAATAATAAAATCAAAATCTTCGTAAGATGAGTAAGGCGTTGCAACGCGTACATCATAATCTACACCAGCCGCGCGAAGGTTTGGCCCTGTAAAACTATAATCTAATGCCATCTTTGCAGATATTGGCCCGCAATTAATTGTGCGGTCCATAAAAATTTTATTGCGCTCTAATAAATTCGCAAATTCATTTAATGCTTTTGGGTATTCTTTTACAAAACTATTGATCTTATCCCATGTATCTTTACTCCACTCTCTTTCAAATCCGCCAATGCGGCCAATGTTGGTAGTTAAGCGGGCACCACAAATTCCTTCGTAGATGTCATAAATTTTTTCGCGCCATTGAAAGATGTATAAGAAACCTGTCATAGCACCAGTATCAACACCAATAACAGAATTACAAATTAAGTGATCTGAAATGCGTGCCAATTCCATAATAACAATGCGCATATAATCTACACGCTTTGGCACTTTACAACCAATTAGTTTTTCAACCGTCATGTGCCAGCCAATATTATTAATTGGCGATGAGCAATAATTTAAACGATCGGTAATTGGTGTGATTTGATTGTACGGACGGCGTTCTGCTAATTTTTCAAACGCACGGTGAATGTATCCAACTGTTGGTTCTGCTTCATGAATGATCTCACCATCCATTTTTAAAACGTTTTGGAAGATACCGTGTGTTGCAGGATGCGTAGGCCCAAGATTAAGAATGGAATATTCTTTTTCAATGGTTTCTTCCGAATCAGGAATAGTATTATCTTTTTTGCTCATTTTATATTTAAGATTTAAGATCGCAGATTTAAGATTTTTACTTCTTATATCTAAAAACTAATTTCTAATTTCTTAACGTCCAAACATTTTATCACTTTTATCATCACGCGATTGATCTTCCAAAGGATATTCTTTTCTCATTGGAAAAATATCCATTTCATCCACATTTAAAATGCGTTTTAATTTTGGATGTCCTTTAAATCTCACACCATAAAAATCAAATGTTTCACGCTCCATCCAGTTAGCACCAGGCCAAATATCAGTAGCTGTAGGAATTTCCGGTTTATTAATATCAAAAAACACTCTTATTCTTACGCGGTAATTTTTCATCATGTTGTGCAAATGATAAATTACGCCTAATTGTTTTTCATCTTCAGTTTGAAAACCTGTAAGATCGGTAAGAAAATGAAAATTTAATTCTTCATCTTCTTTTAATAAAGATAGTACATCGTGGATACTTTCTTTTTTAATGGTGAATGCCGGAAAATCGTAAGCAATATCCGACGCTTCAATAGCATCAGGAAATTTAGCACTTATTTTTTCGGCTAGTTTTTTAAAAAGCTCTTCGTTCATTATCAAAATATTATTCTAAACCGTAACTGTTAAGCAAGCGTTTGTATTCATCTGAATTTCTTCTTCTGAAAGATTCATTCTTAGCTAATTCCTGGATCTTTAAAATTCCGTCAATAATTTGTTCAGGACGTGGCGGGCAACCCGGCACATACACATCCACTGGAATAATTCTATCAATACCTTGTAAAACCGAATAAGTATCAAAAATACCACCGCTGCTGGCGCAAGCGCCAACTGAAAGCACCCATTTTGGCTCCGCCATTTGATCGTAAACCTGGCGCAATGTTGGTCCCATTTTTTTTGCAATGGTGCCCATTACCATTAAAAGATCGGCCTGGCGAGGCGAGAAGCTTAAACGCTCAGCACCAAAACGACCTAAGTCGTAATTAGAAGCCATTGTAGCCATAAATTCAATACCGCAGCAAGATGTTGCAAATGGCAATGGCCATAAAGAATTGGCACGTGCCAAGCCAATAACATCTTCTAACTTAGAAGCAAAAAACCCAGGACCTTCAAGGCCTTCTGGACTTTTAGCAATTTCTAGTTTTGTTCTTTTTATTATTTCCGGTTTACTCATCTTAAAATAATTTACAATTTTTAAAATTTACAGTTGACGATTGAAAATTTGTAAATCGTCAATAGATAAATTGTCAATTTTTTACTCTTCCCACTTAAGCGCTTTTTTAGAAAGCATATAATAAAAGCCAACCAACAATAAAGCTATGAAGCTAAAAACCTCAATAACACCAAGCATTCCCAGCTCTTTAAAATTTACTGCCCATGGATACATAAAGATCACTTCAATATCAAAAAGCACAAATAAAATGGCCACTAAAAAATATTTAATAGAGAATGGTAAACGTGCGTTACCCTGCGCTTCAATACCGCACTCAAAAGAATCTAACTTGATTTTTGTTTTACGCTTTGGGCCTAAAAGATGAGTAGCAACCATAGTTGTAATCACAAAACCTATGGCTACTAAAAACATTAACACTATAGGCAAATAGGCTACGGGCGTTGAGCTTGGATTCATAACGTTTTTATTGTTTTAGACTGTAAGATTAACGATTTTTATAGAAATCATCAAACAATTCCGTCTAAAAAACAAGATTTATTTTAGCTCCAATTTATTGTTTAATAAACTTATAAGCGGCCTGTTTATTTCCCTGCTTTAAATTTAAAAAATATACGCCATTTGCCAGGCTATTAGTAGCTATTTTAGCTTCTTTTCCTCCTCCTGATCTTATGGCTGATCTGAAAACAATTTGTCCTAAATTATTTTGTATCTCATACGTTGCTTCCTCTAAAATTTCGCTTGTAAAAACAAGTTTTAGTTCATCTTTTACAGGATTTGGTCCTATGCTGATATTTGAAAAAACAGAAGTGAATTCATTTAATCCTGCCACGGTGATCTGCAACGGTGCTGATGAAGCAAGGCAGTTGCCATTAGCAACCCAAACGCTATAATAGCCATCGCCAACAGGCACAAATGTATTTGATGTTGCGCCTGTAATAGGGCTTCCGTTTAAATACCATTGGTAAGAGCCCGCTGTAACTGTAGTAGTAAGATGGCCAGGCATAGCTATAACCGTTGGTGTTTGCGGCGGTGCATTAACAAATAACGTTGATGTGCCTGTAACATTGCAGGCGCCTAAAGATGCTGTAAAGCTATACACTGTATTAACCGAGTTGGATACGCCGATGGAAGGGCCTTGTTGGCCGGTATCCCAATTAACTAAATTAGCATTGGTGTTTACACTTATATTTCCAACTTGGTTTATGCAAACGGATGCTGTTATTGGTGTAACTGTTGGTGCATTAACAATAGATATAGTGCTAACATAAGGTGCACTTGGCCCGTTAGCGTTTGTAGAAACCAAAGTAATAGTGTAAATACCTGTTGCAGTATAAGTTACCAACGGATTTTGGGTTGTTGAAGTGGATGGATTACCACCCGGAAAATTCCAGCTCCACGATGTGGGTGTGTTTGCAGAAACGTCGTTAAATTGTAAAGGTGTATTTAAACATCCCGGCGAAAAGGCGTTGCTAAAGGCTGCAAACGGTGGCGCTGTAGGATTGGTGTAAAGATCACTTTCCCAAATACCTCTTGCATAAGTAGCGGCTCTTAATTTGCCTGTTGGATAATAAATTTCCATATCATTTACTACAATGTTTGGAAGGCCTGCCATATAAGGGATCCAGGCAGACATACTGGCCTCACGGTAATAAACACCCACATCTGTACCAACATATAGCGCTTGTGGCGAATTTTTTGTGTAAATAATACAATTAGTAGGAATATTTGGTAAACCGGTAGAATAGTTTGTCCACGTAGCGCCACCATTATTAGAAGAAAATACTTTTGTGTTGGCTAAATAGCCGGAAACCGTAACATAAATTTGATTTGGATTTAAATTATCCATAGTAAGATCGGTTATTTGATTGGTGCCAATTGGTAAACCTGTTGAAATGTTTGACCAGGTTGTACCGCCGTTAGATGTTTTCCAGATTCCCCCCGGAGCCGTTGCATAAATATAGTTTGGGTTTGATGGTGATACTTTTATCTCATCTAATGTGGCTCCAATATTACCAAGCTGTACCCACGTTGTACCTTGATTGGTAGATTTAAAAACATGTTGGTAACCGCAATAAAATGTGTTTTGTGTTTGCGGATCCTGCACAATTGGTGCCACCCAGGCAGCATTACCTGTTAAACCATTTACAATGTTTACCCACGATGCGCCACCATTTGTAGATCTTTGAAAATCGCCATTCACATAAGAGGCAATAATAAAATTATTATTATTCCAATCAATAAAACAATCCATACCATCGCCGCCATATATCTCGCTCCAGGCGCTACCATTAGATAAATTGGTTCCATTATCCTGGTGGCCTGTAACAATTCTTGCGGGGTTAGTAGTAGATTGGCCCATTTTATAGATCTGCGCAATATTCATATTGCCATTAATAGTTGTCCACGAAGTGCCGCCGTTAGTAGTGCGCGCTATACCACCATCTGTTCCTAAATAACAGGTTGTACCCGATGTATACATAATATAATGCAGATCGGCATGTACGTATGGCTTACCACCACCACCATACCAATGTGTATTGAGTGTCCAGTTTGCGCCGCCGTTTGTAGACTTCCAGCTATTAACGCCCCCAACTGTAATTTCGTTTGCATTTGTGGGCGATGCATCAATGGCAATATCATACCATGCCTGCCCACCCGCATCATTTCCGGTGGTGCTCCAGCCCATTACATTTGGAGATGAGCTCATCAATGTCCATGAGGCACCTGCATTTACTGAACGGTAAAGGCCACCAAAGCCATTATTGGTTGAGCCAACCATAATATAAACATACTTATCGTCGGCAGGTGTAACTGCCAATGAAAGACGAGAGCTTGAAAAAGAGCTGGAAATAGATACTCCTGTAAAAGATGCACCACCATTAACAGATCTTACAAATCCACCGTTTGTAACCGCATAAACCGTTGTTGTATCGTTAGGCCTGTATTCTGCGTCAACGTATCCTCCGTTGGCTACCAGGCTCCACGTATTGCCTGCATCCATAGATCGGTAAATACCAACATTTGAAGCTGCTATTAATGTGTTTGGGTTTAAAGGATTGATCAATAAACGATAGATCCTGCGGAGTTGCGATGTTTGCCAGCTTAAGCCAGTTGTTACCCAGGTTAAACCGCCATCGTTGGATCTTAAAATTCCGGTGGAATGCGTATCGCTGGCATCTTTATCACCAGTAGAAACATAAATAATGTTTGTATTGAAAGGGTTTATAGCAATATCTGATATACCACAGGATGCAAACTGATCGGTAGTTGTAGTGTAACTAACGCCACTATTATTACTCATCCAAAAACCACCGGCAGCAGTACCAACATAAATGGTATTGGGGTCTCCCGGTTTTATTTGTATTGTTTGAATTCTTCCTGCATCTCCATTGGTTGGTGAGCCGAATGGCCCCAATGGCGCCCAATTGGCGGTTGTAGCGCTAACCGCAGCATTGCTCATTATTTTTTGAGAAGGGTTTTCGTTTAAATGTTTTTTATATTGCTCGAATGCATACC
>JACDED010000036.1 GCA_013816615.1 Bacteroidota bacterium | reverse complement strand
TGGGAGATTGCTTTTCTTAATCATAGTCAAAGATACAAAGCAACTCACATAATAAAAACCAATGATATCAATAGTTTCAGACAATATAGTGTTGAAATCCCACTGTTCATTGCTTGCAGCGGACTCTAAATGGGGGATTTTTAAGTAGATCTGATAAGCCACAAATTTCACAGATTGATTTTTGAATGCAAAAAATAATTGATCAAAGTTTGTGAGTTTATATTCAACTAATCAATGCTGTTTAGAATTGGTGTAATGAAGCCGCAAGCTCCTTAGCTAATTTTGAATTTGAAGAATTAGTTTGCGCTAATTAGTGTAATTAGTGGAATTTTTTTATTTGTTTGGAGAGATCATCCGCATATACGATTCATCATTGCCGGCACGAAGTTTTAGAAAAAAACTGAGCCTGCCTCTGCATTTTTCTTCCATATTACAAAAGAAAGGAAGAGGAGGCAACTGTGTTTTTATAGAAAGGTCTTTAATGTTTTTTTGAGAATACACATTCATTAATGGAATTGAAGTAAAACGAAAATCTCTTACACTTTTTGGAGTACAGTTGGTAAAACCGGATAAATTAAAAGACTTATCCTGCGCTTTAAAAAGCACAAAACAAAAACAAAATGTAAGTATGAAAAAATGTTTTTTCATCAGTAATTCTCCAAAAAAAGTCACTTCGAGTAGCGATAGCCTATCGAGAAGCGTTTACTACGTTCTCGATACGCCGCAAAGAGCGGCTACTCGAACTGACAAAAATGTTTTATTTACAATGCCCTCTCTTTATCTAAATAGGATTGTACCACTTCAATAGCATTATCAATCACATCACTTAAAGCAACAATATATGTGCCCGGTTTTGCTAATGAAAATGCATGTTTAAGCGCTTCAATTTCTTTAGGAACATATTCGTAAGATTTTTTTGGATCAGATTGTTTAATTCCTTCCACTAACAGATCTACAATTTCCTGTGCCTCGCGGCCACGTAAAAATTTATCCTGTCTGATAATAATATGATCGAACATTTCAGCAGAAATTTTCCCCATCTTACGAATGTCTTCATCGCGACGATCACCCGTGCCGGTAATAATACCGATCTTTTTAGGAGAATCGATCGATGATAAAAATTCTTTGATACCTGAAAAACCGTCAGGGTTATGTGCAAAATCGATCAGAACTTTGTATTCTTTAAAATCAAACACATTCATACGGCCCGGTGTTTGTGAGGCCGACGGAATAAATGTTTCTAAGTTTGTTTTAATATCTTCAATAGTAAAACCGTAAACATAAGAAGCTAAAGTAGCAGCTAAAACATTTGCTATCATAAACGTAACTTTTCCGTTAAAGGTTAAAGGCACGTTACTTGCTTTACAAACCCTGAATTTCCAATCTCCTTTTTTAATGGTGATATAACCTTCTTCAAAAATAGCAGCGGTGCCACCTTTTTTGCAATGCTCAACAATCACAGGGTTCTTTTCATTCAAACTAAAATAAGCGATCTTGCAATCCGCATCTTTTGCAATGCCCACACAATGTGCGTTATCTGCATTTAAAACCGCATAACCATTTCGTTTTACAGCTTTTACAACAACCCCTTTTACATTGGCCATGTCTTTTAAAGTGTTGATATCGGAAAGGCCCATGTGATCTTCCTGAATATTGGTAACAACAGCCACATCGCATTTTCCAAAACCTAAACCTGAACGTAAAATTCCACCGCGCGCCGTTTCTAAAACTGCAAATTCAACGGTAGGATCTTTTAGAATAAATTCAGCACTCATCGGCCCTGTAGTATCGCCTTTGGTCAGCATCGAATTCTGAACATAAATACCATCTGATGTTGTAAAGCCAACACGATAACCGTTATTTTTTACAATGTGTGCAATTAAACGGGTTGTAGTTGTTTTACCGTTTGTGCCTGTAATAGCAATAATAGGAATACGACAATTTTTTCCAGGGGGATACAACATATCAATTACCGGTGCGGCCACGTTACGCGGCAATCCATTAGCCGGTGCCAAGTGCATACGAAAACCAGGCGCAGCATTTACTTCTAAAACAACACCACCTGATATTTCTAAAGGTTCACTTAAATTTTGCGCCATGATATCAATACCGCAAATATCCAAACCAATAACACGTGAGATGCGTTCGCAAATAAAAATATTATTTGGGTGAACAATATCTGTAATATCCGTAGAAGTGCCGCCGGTACTTAAATTGGCGGTGCCTTTTAAATAACATTTTTCAGCTTTTTTAAGAACTGTTTCTAATGTGTAATTAGATTTTGCCAATTGATCGTGTGTCTCTTTATCAATACTTATTTCGGTCAACACATTTTCATGTCCGTAACCTCTTCGCGGATCTTTATTTTCGGTTTCAATTAATTGCTGGATGTTTGATTTACCGTCGCCTATAACATGCGCTGGCTCACGTAAAGCCGCCGCAATAAAACGGTTATTAATTACAAGCACACGAAAATCGTAACCGGTAATAAATTTTTCTACAATAATTTTTCGTGAATATTTTTTAGCATGGTGAAAAGCGGCAATAGCTTCTTCTTCTGTTTTTACATTAATAGAAGCGCCTTTACCATGGTTACCATCCAAAGGTTTAAAAACTAATGGGAATTTTACTTTCTCAATTACGGTTTTTATTTCTTCTTCGTAAATGATCGTCATGCCGGCAGCTACAGGAATTGCAGCTTCTTTGAGCATACGCTTGGTTTCATCTTTATTGCTCGCAAGATCTACAGCAATGGAACTGGTGCGATCTGTCATTGTTGCTCTAAAGCGTACCTGATTTTTACCATACCCTAATTGTATCAATGATTCGCCATTTAAACGAATAAAAGGAATATCACGTGCAACAGCCTCGTCAACGATAGAGCCTGTACTTGGCCCTAAACGTTCGCGTTCGCGCATTTCGCGCATGGTTTTAATATCTGCATTAATATCATATTCTTTGTCTGCAATAAGAGCTTCTGCAATTGCTACAGAGGATCTGGCGGCAAATAAACCCACTTTTTCTTCCATATAAGAAAATACAACATTGTAAACACCTTCTTTACCGGTGCCGCGCGTGCGTCCATAGCCACATTCCATCCCGGCAAGGGTTTGTATCTCTAAAGCAATATGTTCAATAACATGCCCCATCCAGGTACCTTCTTTAACGCGTTCAAAAAAGCCGCCTTCGTGGTTAAATGAACAACGGTGTGAGTAAAGCGAAGGGATCAATTTCTCCATTCTTTCCGAAAAACCGGGTATTTTATTGGTTGGAGATTGCTCAAGTTCTTCCAGGTCAAGCTTCATCACAATAAGTTTTTTTCTGTAGTTTGACCAGTAATTAGGGCCTCTCAGGGCTCTTGTTTCTATAATTTTCATTCGGTTCGGTTTTGCAATTTCTTGAAAATACTATTTGTTTTTTATTTAAACAACTAAGTGTTTAAAATAACATGATAAATGAAACATAAAAAGGCGTCAATTGTTTGATAAAAAGGTAGTTTTGTATATCATCAAAAAATAAACATGGGTGCACCAAAAGGTAAACTAATAATAATAGGGGGTTCTGTAGATAAAGGAAGTCATTTTGTGGCCCAGGCAGATCTACCTGTTAATCTTAAATTTTTTGAGCGTGGAATTTTAAAACGCATCAGTACTGAATCGGCAAAACAAAATCTATCACGTATAGAAATTATTACAACGGCCAGCAGTATACCGCAAGAAGTTGGCGCTGAGTATGTAAAAGCATTTCAATCATTAAATATACAGGACGTTGCTATTCTTGATATTCGTACAAGACAAGAAGCGAATGCGCCGGAGAATATAGAAAGATTAAAAAAGGCAGATGTAGTTATTTTTACCGGTGGCGATCAATTAAAATTAACTTCTATTTATGGTGGAACACCTTTTCATCACATGTTGTTAGACCGTTACGAGAATGAAAATTTTATTATTGCCGGAACTTCTGCAGGTGCAGCAGCGAGCTCTAATAATATGATCTATCAAGGGAGTAGCAGTGAAGCTTTATTAAAAGGCGAAGTGAAAATTACCGGAGGCTTAGGATTTATTAATAACGTAATTATTGATACGCACTTTGTACAACGTGGCCGTATTGGCCGTTTAATGTATGCCTGCGCAAGCAACCCAATTAATATTGGAATTGGTTTAGGGGAAGATACAGGATTACTGATTAAAGATGGTAATGATATGGAAGCCATTGGTTCCGGACTTGTAATATTAGTAGATGGAACCAACATGGGTCGCACAAATATCTTCGAAGTGCAAATGGGTGAGCCTGTTTCTATAGAAAACTTAACGGTACACGTTATGTCGTTTGGTGATCATTTTGATCTGAAGCTAAAAAAATTAGTACTACACGATCGCCCTGTAAAAATGGTAGATTAAAATTTTAATCTTTATAAATTCCAATATATAATTCTTCGTCTTGTTTTTTAGAAGCGCGGTACATGCCTTCCGAATTATAAGGCAATTCAATATTTCCTTTTGCATCTATTGCAATTAAGCCTCCTTCGCCACCAATCTTCACAAGTTTATCCATCACAACAATATCGCAGGCTTTTTTTAATGTTAGGCCTTTGTACTCCATTAAACACGAAATATCATAAGCAACAACCGAGCGAATAAAAAATTCGCCATGCCCTGTACATGAAATAGCGCAGGTTTTATTATTGGCATAAGTTCCTGATCCTATAATTGGTGTATCACCAACGCGACCATGTTTTTTGTTGGTCATGCCGCCGGTACTTGTGCCCGCAGCTAAATTGCCGTGCGCATCAATAGCAACAGCGCCAACTGTTCCGAATTTCTTTTCTTTGTCAACAGTATGATCTAATACCATAGTGTCACTTTTTTTCGCTTCCTGTAATTGATCAAAGCGATGTTGAACGAAAAAATAATCATCCGGCATAAATTCTGCATTTATTTTTTTCGCAAATTCTTGTGCCCCTAATCCTGCCATAAAAACATGTTCAGATTTTTCCATCACAGCTCTTGCGAGGCGAATTGGATTTTTAATATTCTGAACTCCTGCAACAGCGCCTGCCATAAGATCTTTTCCATTCATGATAGATGCATCCATTTCATTCTTGCCGTCATGTGTAAATACAGAACCTTTGCCAGCGTTAAACAATGGATTATCTTCCAGCGAAACTATAGCAGCTTCAACGGCATCTATACTTCTGCCATTTTTCATTAATACCGCTTCTCCTGCAAGGATGGCTTCTTCTAAGGCTTTACGGTAAGTTAATTCTCTTTCGGCAGACATGCTTGAACGTAAAATTGTTCCGGCGCCGCCGTGTATGGCAATTGCAAATTTTCTCATTAGTGTAAAGGTATAAAATAAATAATTTAAAGAAGTAAAATATTTAAAGAGAAATATTAATCAAATTTTGGGCGTTGCCTTCGGCCCGCGCTTTCCACTTCAATCTTTTTGTTCGCAACTCTGCCTTTTGGCAGGTCGACGCTCAAAAAGGATTTTCATTGCAATCGCTAACGCACGGTATAAAAATTAATTTAGGGAAGAAAAAAATTAAAAAACGCTAAATAAAAATTTAATTAAGCCAGTTTAAATTTGTCTTGGTAACTTTATGCTTTAATAATTTAAATGCGCTTTCAACCCATAAAAAAAATAAACAGTATTGTAAGGCAAGAGTATTTTGAGCCAACTATCAGCTGGGCATTTAGGGTGGTGTTGGCTTTAAATGTTCCTTTAATAATAATTCCAATTTACAAAGGGTTTTCGTTTGAAGTTATTTGGGCCGCTTTTGGCGCTTACATGTTAGCCTTAATTGATTATCGCGGACCGCATTATAAAAAGATCATCATTCAAAGTGTTGAAGCCGGATTAATGTTCTTTGCAGCTTTATTAGGTATGGGTGTTTCATCCTCCATTACACTATCAATTTTAATGATGTTTTTAATTGGCATGTTTGCTGCATTAATAAGAAACTGGAGCGACTATGGCTCAAACATTGGTGTGGCAGTTGGCTTCTTCTTTTTATTTGGATTGGCATATCCTTTACCTTTTGATAAAGCAATAGATTGTGGCATTTATTTATTGATAGGTGCGGCGTGGTCGATATTAATCACCGTAGCTTCTTTTCCGTTTAAGCCTTCAAGTCCGGTACGTCGATCTGTTGCTAAGATCTGGCAGGCCAATACAGACCTGTTGGATACAATTATTTTGCATCAATCGTCAGAAACAAAGAACGATCATTCTAAAATTACAGAAAAAGAAATGGCCGTTAGAAAAGTGATCAACCACTCTATTGATCTTTTTTCGCGTCGAAAAAAAACACGTTTAAAAGCGCAGCATTATGATATGATGATGGAGTTGAGAAGAACCTCTGCTTTATTTGGTGCCTCTTTAAATGTGATGTATGAAGAACTGGAAGTTTTAAATGGCCCGGCATTTAAAGATGTAAAAGATTCGGTATTATATAAAACATTATCTGCCTATGGACAAGCCAGCGCACGTATGGCCATTGTTATTTTTACTTTCAGGGCCGATGATCTTACGCTGGCAAAAGTTAGAGTGAAGCGTTGCGAGGTTGCTATTGAATTATTTAAAGAGGCAAGTAAAGATCTTCAGCTTTCAGAAAAAGAAAAAAGTGTTTTGCAACATTTTATTGAAACACTTTATAAAGCGTATGGTTATTTGCAGCAAAGTATTTTGCAGATAGAAGAAAAATTAAATTTTAAAAAAAGTGATTATTTAGAGAACTATAAATTATCTATCAATAATTTTTTAGCAGGTTTAAAGCCAAGGGCTGTTGTTGAATTGATAAAAGAATTAACGCATGTAAATTCAGAGCAATTTAAGTATGCCTTGCGTGTTGCATTTGTTCTATCTATTGGTGTTTTTGTTTTTAAATTCTTTAATATAGATCATGGGCAATGGATTCCTTTAACAATAATAATTGTGATACAACCTTATTATGGTGCCACGCGAAAAAAAGGAATTGAAAGGGTTGTGGGTACCGTTTTAGGAATTATTGTTGGTGGAATAATAATGTTGTTACCAGTGCCGCACCAGGCCTTTGTTATTTTGTTGATTTTTGTTTCGTTTTTTGTTGCTTATTTTTTACGGAACAATTATAAGGTCGGTGTATTTTTTGTAACCATTATGATGGTAATATTAATGCAGCTTTCGCAACAATCATCTATGCAATTAATTGGCTGGCGTGTGCTTTCAACATTAATAGGATCTGTTTTGGCATTGCTTGCGGGTTATATTTTTTGGCCAATGTGGGAGAAAGAAAGATTTCCAACTTTATTATCAAACGCCTTACTACAGAATAAAACATATTTAGTACAAACATTAAAGTACTTTAATAAAGAATCGAAATATAACTGGTATAAATACCGAAACTCGGCAGAAGCGGCAAATAATAGTTTGTTTGCCTGTGTGCAAAGGATGTTTGAAGAGCCCGAATCTGTAAGAGAGTCGGTTGATCTTAATTTTGCTATTGTAGGCGTGAATATTCGTATTGCGCGCGAGATAACTTCTGTTGCAATGGCTATGGAACAAAATAATCTTGTGCAAACTGTAACCGAAATAAATAACTTTGTAAAGGAAATAGATCTGTTGTTTGATTGGTTAGCAGCAAATGCGTTGATAAAAGAAAACGCACCCACCTTACCCGATTTTAATGTGGTAAAAGAAACTTTAAGGTCAACCGTTTTTGACGAAAATAAGGAGCTTCAATTTGTTAAAGTAGAACTTGAAAAGATAATTTTTGAGCTCGAAGTGCTTTGCTTAATGGTAGAACGTTCGCCTGCGAAGCCCGTTATTGCTTAATTGCTTTCCCATTTTATTATTTTTGTTAATACTACAAATCGTAGCAAAACACAACTATTTTATGTAGTAATTTAGTAGTATCAAAAAACTAAAATTATGAAAACACCTAAAAAAGTAGAAGCGTATTTTAATATGATAGAAAATATTAAGTATGAAAATGAAAATGGCGGTTCGTATGCTTACATTCAGTTTATGGCGTATTCGCGTGAGGTATTAAAATTAATTCGTCCTTTAAAAGATTCAGAAAGGTTTAAGGAATCAATAGATGCTACGAATTGGTTATTGAATGAGTATTTAGGCGTAAGATTTACGCCTCGTCATAAAACCATTTTTGAAAATAAGATGAGCGAAACAAAACAATTGTTTGATTCTATCAGGGAATCATATAATGAAATAAGAGTAAGAAAGCATTACGCTGCATCTTACAGGGTAGCGGCTTAGTTTTTTTTAATTAAGAATGGATTACCAGTATAAATATACAAGGTTGTTATCAGGATCATTATTGATAAGCGATGCAACAAAACCTGCCTTTGTATTTTTATTTGATTTGACAGATGAGCTTGTTTCATGTTGAACTTTTCCTTCTTTTGTTTTAAGAACAGGCTTTTGGTCCTTCGAGTTGCGCTTGATCATATATGGGAGATTTAGTTTTAATAAATCTATAACATCAAAAAGGTTTTTCAAAACAACTGACCTTACAATTATCAACATTTTAAAGGTTGAAAACTATAGTTCCATTTTTTGGATCGGTAAAAAATAAAAGCCCCATACAAAATGCATGAGGCTTTAGTTTATAATTAAGGGTAATTTCTGTTTATGAAAAATGAGCTTCGGAAGTAATTTTCACGCTTAGTGCTCTTGAGATCACACAGTTTTTTTCAGCGTCTTTTGTAATAGCTTCAAATTCTTCGGTAGTTAAGCCCGGTACCGAACCTTTAATGTTTAAATGAACTCCTGTTATTGTTAGTTCTTCCATCGTAACTGTAGCTTCTGTATCTAATGAAGTAGGGGTGAATCCTTTTTTGGTGATCGCACCACTCACAGCCATTGTAAAGCAACCTGCATGAGCTGCTGCTAATAATTCTTCAGGATTAGTTCCGGGATCACCTTCAAACCGGGTTTTAAAACTGTAATTGGTATTATTTAAAATTCCGCTTTGTGAACTTAAATTTCCTTTGCCTTCTTTCAGGTTTCCTTCCCAATGTGCTTTTGCTGTACGTTTCATAATTTAAATAATATTAGTTATTGCTAAGATAACAATGTTTAAGGATTAAAGTTCATAGGGAATTAGAAGATCTTGCAGAACGAAAGCGGGGTTTTGCAGAGACATATCTTTATGCTGTTATTATTACAACAGCTTATGATGAATACGCATTAAAAGGTTATGAATTAAACGTGACTGATTATTTATTAAAGTCTTTTACCTATGAGCGTTTTTTACAGGCAGTAAATAAATTTCAAAGCAATTTCGGAAAAGAAGAGAGAGTACCGGATAAAAAATTTATTTTTATTAAAACAGAGTATCGTTTGGAGAAAATATTTTTAAACGAAATAATTTATATCGAGGGTATGAGGGATTACAGGCGAATTCATTGCACGAATAAAAAAATAATGACGCTGCAAACATTTAAAGATCTTGAACAGGAAATTCCAGCAACTATTTTATGCAGGGTACATAAATCGTTTATGTTAGCTTTAGATAAAATAGACTCGATAGAGCGCGACAGGATAAAAATAAAAGAATTATTTATTCCCGTTTCTGAAACATATAAAAAAGCATTTTTCGAATTGGTAAACCTTTCAAAATAGTTCCAATTATTTCGGCACTATTAATTTTGAGATCTGGTCTAATTTACCTTTTGCATAAGCATCGTCCGGTCTCATGTCAAGCGCTTCCTGGTAGGCATTTTTTGCTTCTTCGTAGCGTTTCATTTTAAAATAACCGTCGGCTTTTACAATAGTTTCTTTATAAAAATCTTTTCCTATCTGGTTGGCAATTGAATGTTTTGCATTGCCTTTTTTTCCTTCTGTTTTTTCAGTTTCTTCTGCTTCCTTAGCTTTTCTTCCTTCTTCTTCTCTTGCTAATTTTGCAGCAGCTTCTTTATCAGCCTTTTCTTTTTCTTTGGCCAGTTGATCTGCTTTATCTTTTTCTGCAGCTTCTTTTTCTTTTTGTGCTTTTAATTTTGCTTTATCCTCAGCAGCTTTTTCTAAGGCTAATTGTTCCGCCTTATCTTTTTCAATAGCTTCTTTTTCTTTCTGCGCTTTTAATTTTGCTTTATCGGCTGCGGCTTTTTCAGCAGCTAACTGATCAACTTTATCTTTATCTGCCGCTTCTTTTTCTTTTTGTGCTTTAAGCTTCGCTTTATCTTCAGCAGCTTTTTCAGCAGCTAATTGGTCAGCCTTATCTTTTTCTATTGCTGCTTTTTCTGCGGCTATTTTATCCGCCGCAACTTTGTCTTTAGCGGTCTTATCGGCAGCTTCTTTCTCTTTAGCTGCTTTTTCAGCAGCCAATTTATCTGCATCCGCTTTTGCTTTGGCATCTTTTTCAGCTGCTAATTTATCAGCCGCTGCCTTTTCTTTAACGGCTTTATCGGCGGCTTCTTTATCCTTAGTTGCTTTTTCAGCCGCAAGTTTATCCGCTTCAGCTTTTGCTTTGGCATCCTTTTCGGCAGCAAGTTTATCTGTTTCTGCTTTAGCTTTTGCTGCGATATCTGCGGCGTTCTTATCTGCTTTTTCTTTTGCAGCCGTTGCTTCTGCAGCTTTTTTATCGGCAGCTTCTTTTTCTACTTTAGATTTTGCCGCAAGCTCGGTTGCTTCCTTTTCGGCTTTTGCTTTGACTGCAGCTTCTTCTGCAACTTTTTTCGCTGCAGCATCTGCATTCTGTTTTTCTTTTGTTAATTTATCGGCTGCTTCTTTATCTGCTTTTAATTTTGCTTCAGCATCCACTTTTTCTTTCGCAATTTTATCCGCTTCCGCTTTAGATCTTGCCGCAAACTCTGTTGCTTCTTTTTCTGCTTTAGCTTTTGCGGCAGCTTCATCCGCTGTTTTTTTCGCAACAGCATCAGCGTTTTCTTTTTCCTTGGCCGCTTTATCAGCCGCTTCTTTTTCTGCTTTTGCTTTTAGTGCAGCTTCATCGGCTGCTTTTTTTGCGAGAGCTTCCGCATTTGCTTTCGCCTTAGCTTCTGCATCCGCTTTGTCTTTTGCTGCTTTATCTGCGTTATCTTTTTCTGCTTTAGCTTTTGCTTCTGCAGCTATTTTTTCTTTCTCAGCTTTATCAGCCGCTTCTTTTTCTGCTTTAGCTTTTAATGCCGCTTCATCAGCTGCTTTCTTTGCAGCTAATTCCGCATCAGCTTTTTCTTTCGCCGATCTATCTGCGGCTTCTTTTTCTGCTTTTGCTTTTAGTGCAGCTTCTTCGGCTGACTTTTTCGCAATAGCTTCTGCTTCGGCTTTTGCCTTAGCTTCTTGAGCTACTTTTTCTTTTGCTGCTTTATCAGCAGCGTCTTTCTCAGCTTTCGCTTTGGCGGCTGCCTCTTCCGCTGTTTTTTTATCAGCAGCTTCTTTTTCTGCTTTCGCTTTTGCAGCAGCATCCGCAGCTTCTTTTTCTGCTTTTACTTTTGCGGCTGCTTCTTCAGCAGCTTTCTTAGCCGCAGCTGCTGCATCAGCTTTTGCTTTGGTATCCGCTTCTGCTTTTTCTTTTGCTACTTTGTCTGCCGCCTCTTTATCTGCTTTTAATTTTGCCGCAGCTTCTTCGGCTGCTTTTTTATCAGCAGCTTCTTTCTCAGTTTTTGCTTTTGCTGCAGCTTCCGCAGCTTCTTTATCTGCCTTCGCTTTAGCAGCAGCTTCTTCAGATGCTTTCTTTGCTGCCGCTTCTGCATCGGCTTTTGACTTGGCATCTGCTTCTGCTTTAGCCTTAGCCGCAGCGTCTGCCGCTACTTTATCAGCTGCTGCTTTTTCAGCTGCTAATTTATCAGCTGCCGCTTTGTCTTTTGCTGCTTTATCAGTAGCAAGTTTATCTGCTTCTGCTTTCTTTAATGCTTCTTCTTCTTCTTTAATTATTTTATCTATTAATGCTAATCTCTCTTTTGGATATTTTTTATCGGGCAACAATGTTAAGGCTAATTGATAATTTGTTTTTGCGGTTGTCCAATCTTGTTTTGTAAATGCACCGTCTGCAAGTGCAACAGCAGCATCATATTTTCTCATCAATGCTTTTTCCTGTTCCTTTATCTGCCCTAAAACTCCAAGCATTTGATCGGTATAGGCAGCATTATCACTAAATGATTTTTTTGATCCGTTATAGGCGATATTTAAAAGTGGTTGATTTAAAGCTGAATAATCAATTCCGGGAAGCGGTTCGAATAATGAAAAGGATTCTATCTTAAGAGCAAAGGATTTATTTTTTGTATCAGCAGGAACATCTAAAGTAGAAACCGCTACTTTTTTTGTGACATGATTTGGTTTACTTATGATGATTGAATAATTACCGTTTGGTGGGATTTCTAATTTAAAATCACCACCAGCATCAGATGTTGTTTCTTTAACTAAAGTGGAACCATTATAAAGTTTAATGCTCGCACCTCCAATGCCTTTATCGTCCTTAACAATCGTACTTGTAAAAACAAATACCCATTCCTGCGAAAACAATCGTGCGCCGAAAAAGAAAAAAATAATTATAAGCTTATGGTAATTTTTCATCAATTTTTAAATGTGGATTTTAAAAGTAATGAAAAATGCTTTTTCTCCCAAAATTAATTATGAAGGAATATGAAGCCCTTCAAATAAAGCAGCAGAGAGCTTTTAAGCAGTCAGTCGGGCTATTTAACACAAAAGGAGGCACCCATATCCCCCTTTTGCTCCTTTCATGAAAAAACACTCTTTAATTTCGGGAGATCACAACTAACTCTAAAAAGAATAATTACCATAAAATTAAACCCAAAACCCATTAAAAGCTAAATATTGAGGTGAATATGTGGATTTTGTAGGTAAAAGTGGTTCGCCTATGAATGGCATAAAGATGGATTGTATTATTAAATATAATTATACTATGCAAGTTTACCTTATAACCAATGCTATTCTATATTTCCTATTTGCGATTTGGTGTCTTATTAAAATGGGAGGTAGTTCAGAATTTTTAGGCTACTCATTCTTAAATAACACCGGAAGAGTAGAGTACTTAACACTATATACGGGATTACAGTTTGGTTTTGCAGCGTTTTTAGGAATTTGTTCTTTTAAGATAGATATGAGGTCAACAGCAACCATATTTTGTGTGTGCTTATATGTTGGCATTATTTTAACACGCACAATAAGTGCCCTGTATTATGGCAATATATTAAAAGCCACTTATATGGTAGGAGCTTTAGAATATTTATTGGCCATTTGGGGAATAATAATACTCATTATACAATTTAAAAAATAAAAATTATGATAACGCAAATAGAAAATTTACCCGAAACCATGGTTGGCTTTAAAGCTAGTGGTGATATTACCGAAAAAGATTTTACAAATGTAGTAATGCCCAAGGTAGCGGAGCAAATTCAAAAAACAGGAAAATTAAATTACATGTTGGTATTGGAAACGCCTATTTCGCACTTTACAGCCGGCGCCTGGTTTAAGGATGCTATTATGGGCATAAAACATTTAAGTAAATGGAACCGTGCAGCAATTGTTTCGGATGTAGAAGGTATTCGGAAGTTTACAGATATGTTCAGTATTATTATGCATGGTGAATTTAAAGGTTTTGATCATAACCATTTGCAGGATGCCATTGATTGGACATCTGGCAAAAGCGAGTATTAAAATAAATTAAAAAATATAATTATGAAAAATTCAGGAACAATTATTAGCGCTTTATTAATTGGCGCAGCTGTAGGCGCAATAATTGGCGTGCTATTGGCACCGGATAAAGGAAGTGTTTCACGCAAAAAATTAATTAACCGTAAAAAGGGCTATGCGCACGATTATAATTTAGAAGATTTTTATGAGCATAAACTCAATTGGGGTTTAGCGTAAAATAAAAAGCCGGTTCTTACACCGGCTTTTTATTTTTTTTAAAATTAAATTATAATTTTTCCTTCAATAGAGTCGTCAAGTGTTTTTCCGATTGCAGCGCTTATCATAATTTTAATTCCCGCAATGGCATTACCGTGCTTGTTATCCCAATAGTATCCTTTTGCTGGCGTAAATTTAATAACCGAGATCCTTGGATCATTTTCTCCTTCGGTAAACCAAACTTTTAAAAGTGGTTCCCACAACTCTTTTATTATTTGTTTATTATCAGTGATGACGGCAGAACCTTCTAAAAATAAAAAGTCAGAATGCGGTGAGCCCTGGAAGTATAATTTTACCAAAGGGCTCATTGAGATCTCCATATTTTTGTGGCTATCTTTTGCGCTTAAAAACCAAAGATTGCCTTCATCATCTGTTTTTTGTACGGCCATTGGCCTGGTGCCGGCTGATTGACCTGTTGCTGCCGCTGTTGTAAAAAAACAGGTAGACGATTTTTTTATTAACTCTTTTATTTTCTCAACTGCATCTTTATTTGTAAGATGTTGTAAGTTATGTTCGGGTTGGTTTTTGTTAATGCTATCCATAGTTATTTTTTGTAAAAAGGATAGATAAATCCATGCCAGCAATTTTATTTAAGATAGCATTTGTTAAATTTTTTCACAATTTATGGCACTGAAATTGATTAGTATAAAAT
Organism: Bacteroidota bacterium; assembly: GCA_013816615.1. GTDB lineage: Bacteria > Bacteroidota > Bacteroidia > B-17B0 > Aurantibacillaceae > Aurantibacillus. The sequence continues at coordinate 19,664 of JACDED010000036.1, read as the reverse complement.
AGAAGAGAACTAAAAACCAGTATCATGAGAAAGAGTTATTTTATAGATTTAGCTAAGGATACAAAAACAGAGTTGACCTGGAATTACGGCGAACTTGTTACAACTTTAGAAACAGACGATTATTATATTACTTTATTTTTATTAGATAATTTTTTTGTAGAAATATTTATAGATAAGTTCAACAAAGAATTAGTTGATATAAATATTCAGGATGACGACGACATTTTGTTTGCCTACTTAAAAGATCTGAGCTTAGGTGAATTAATAAGTAAGTGTTGATTTATTTACACTAATGCAATTTTGTTTTATTTAAAGCGCAAATAAATGCGCAAAAAAAAAGCCCTTAAAAAGGGCTTTTAAATTTTTTAATAAATTATTTAGAACCGATTCTTTTCGGTTTGTCTCCACCATCACGATCATCATCACCAGAACCAACAATATCAGTTGATTGATAAGAATGATCACCATTTTGAATGGTGTTAGGATTTAGTTTATTTCCTTGTGTATTTTCTGTTGACGTTTCAGTAGCGCAATTATTATGCGGTGTAACGCCGGATTTTTTACAACCTACAAAACCAATTGCCGGAACTAAAAGAATAAGTAATATTTTCAAGATCTTCATTTTTAACCTCCTTTTTTTAGGACTTGTAACTCAATAAAGGTACATAATTGTTTGTTAACAGCCAAATTTTTTAACATATTTAATGTATTATTAATTCAACCCGGGTGCCCAAAACCTTATTTTCGGCATCTTTTACCTCAAAAGGGCCTTTTATTGAGATATTAATGTTGTTCATAGCCCCTAAAAGTTGAATTCGCTGGGTAGTAATGGATGTACCCCTCGAGACATGAAGACTCTTTTTTAATATCTTCTTTAATTTACTTTCTTCAATTCCTATACCGTTATCCTGAATGCTAAACACAATATACTGGTCGGCATTTTGTTCAACTTTTATATCTATACGACCGTTTTGGCCCGAGGGTAAAATTCCATGCAAAATACTATTTTCAACATAGGGCTGTAAAAGCATAGGAGGGATCTCAATAGATTCGATATCCACTTCATCATCCACTTTAATATTATATTGAAATTTATCTTCAAAACGCATTAATTCAATTTGTAAATAAAGATCAAGCCTTTCCAGTTCTTCGGCAGCAGAAACCAAATTGCTCATTGAGCTATCTAAATTCATCCGGATAAGCTTAGCAAATCTCGAAAGATATTTATGCGCTGATAATTTATCTTCTTTATCCATATAATACTGAATGGAATTAAGCGCGTTGAAAATAAAATGGCGGTTCATACTTGAATTTAAGCTCTGATGCTCGAGTGTCATAAGCTTTGATTTAAATTCAAGCTGTTGTGTTTGATGTTTTTTTCTGATCTCGTTTATTCTGATACGATATACTGCCCATAATAAAAATAAAGCAACTAAAGCGCATAATAAAATAAACCACCATTTGGTCCAGAAGGGTGGTAAGATCTCAAAACTAAAAGTAGCAGGTGTTGTATTCCAATTGCCTGTTGCATCGCCGGCCATGATCTTAAAAGTATATTTACCGCTTGGTAAGTTAGAATAGGTTGCAAACGTTGCATCGGTAGCGGTTGACCAGTTCTCGTCAAAACCATCCAACATATATTTATAACGTACAGATGAGGGGTTGCTAAGTTTTATACCAATATAATCAAATGTAAAATGTGTGATCTGGTAATTAACTTTTAAGTTTTTTGGTAAACGTGTGGCCGGATCAATTTCTTTTGTAACACTTATCCAATTTGTATCTTTTAAAAATAAGCGCACGCCCGAAATATGAGTGATAGGTTCAAAATTATTGGCGTGAAAGTTTTTTATATTGGGATCGTATTTAATTACACCTTCGGTTGTTCCCATCCAGATGTTTCCTGAATGATCTTTGAAGGCTGCGTTTTGATTACACTCCATGCCTGGTAAGCCGTCAAATATAGTATACTGCCTGAACTTTGTTTTTTTTGATTGAATATATTCTTTTGTATCTAAAACAAAAACACCGCTATTGGTTCCTGCCCAAAGAAATTCTTTATTATCTAAAGCAAGAAAACAAATGTTATTAGAGTTAAATATATCATCCATTAAAATTTTCGAAAATACTTTGCCGTCGTAAAAATTAATTCCTGCAGGTGAGCCTATCCACAAATTATTATTTGGGTCAACAACAAGCGAAACCAAATTATTATTACTTAAACCATCAGCAGTTGTGAATTTTGTAAAGCTGTTACCTTTTAATTTATATAACCCATTCTTTGTGGCAAACCACAAACAGTTATTTTTATCTTCAACAATGCTTTTTACATCAGAGCCAATATTATCAGTGCCGTTTATATAACTTTTAAACTCCACACCATTAAAAAAAGAAACACCTTTAGTAGTACCAAACCACAAATTACCATTGTGATCCTGGCAAATAGAGTAAACAATTTTAGCGCTTAAACCATCATCAACACCATAGTTTTTAAATTTTTTACCATCAAACATGCTCACGCCATCTGATGTGCAAAACCACAGGTTATTATCTTTATCTTTTAAGCTTGCCCATATTGTATTATTGTTTAAACCCTGGTCGGCGGAATAGATTATAGTTTTACTTCCTTCTTTTTTTGTAATGCCTTTACCAAAAGTTGAGAACCACAGGTGTTGGTCTTTATCTTCCAATATAGAAAGCACCACATTGCTGCTAAGCGCATCTTTAGTGGTGAGATAAGTAAAGGTTTCTCCTAAAAATTTACAAAGACCTTTTCCATCAGAGCCAATCCAGATATTTTTTTCTTTATCTTCATATACAATGTTTGTATTATCTACAGGTAATCCTTCTGCTTCGGTAAATTTCATAAATGTTTTACCATCAAATCTCGAAAGGCCAAATTTTGATGCCAGCCAGATCTTTCCTTCAGAATCTTCAATAGCCGAGCGAATCCAGTTATTTATTAAGCCATTAGTTTCGTTATAATTTTTAAATACATTACCGTCATAATAATAAATGCCTTCACCAAAAGTACTGAACCATAATTTTTTATGCTTATCCATAAAAATATGACTTACATTGCGGGGCTGGACAATATTTGTATCTAAGGTTTTAAATTCTTTACCATCGTAAAAACAAATGCCATTCTTTGTTCCAAGCCAAATTAATCCTTTATCATCCACACAAACAGCACGTACATTATTGTTTGCAATACCATTTTCTTCAGTAAAATAATCGAAAGTTTTTGTATTAAATTTACACACACCACCACCGTCTGTTGCCAGCCATAAATTGCCGTTGAGGTCTTGTGCAATTGCATTTACAATGTTATCGGCCATATCTTCTTTAAATGAATATGACTTGAATTTTTCACCGTCAAAATAATTTAGTCCGCCAAGCGTTCCTATCCAAAGGCCAAGAGATTTATCGGGAGCCAGCGAAAAGATCTGGTTGTTTATTAATCCGTTTTGAATAGAATAATTCACAAATTTTTTACCATCGTATTTTGATAGACCGGCAAGTGTACCTAACCATAAATAGCCGTTTTTATCCTGTGCTATAGAGCGGATCTGTGATTGTGCCAGGCCTGATTCTGTAGAATAATTTATGAAATTATAGTGCTGGCCCTGCAAAGAGGTAAATGCTAAAAACCCCATTAGCAAAAGAAAAATATTTGATCTTATTTGTAATGACACCATAATTTGGGTTAAAGATTTATTAAAAATACTATTAATATATCTTAACAAAAACAGCAACAGGCTATTATGAGCCCATGAATGAACAGGATGTGAATTACACTGTATAAAATGTAGCTTTGGTTGATTTAAATGTAATCAGCTTTTTTTACCGGGTTTAAAGAACTCTAAAAATTTGGGAACCCTTAAGCGGGAAATAGAGAGTTTGGTATTGTCTTTCATGATAACGGAATGCCCATCGTCATTTAAAAACTCTTTTACATACAACACATTTACTATGTGCGATTTGTGGATCCTGAAAAAAAGCTGGGGATCTAATATTTCTTCATAAACGCCAATTGATTTTGTATCAACGTATTTTGTGCCGTCAATAAAAATAATGGAGGTATAATTTCCTTCACCTTCAAGGTACATAAAATCGTTTGGGTCAACTATTTTAAATCCTTTTGCATGGTTAATAGTAATACGCGGCACACCGGTAGAAGGCAACATGGCCTTTGAAAGATTTTCGAGTGACTTAATATAATTTAATAATTGATCCTGGTTTTCGGTAAATAACTGGTTAGTACTTACCAGTTTTTTAACAGCCATTTTAAGATCGTCTACATCAACCGGCTTTTGGAGGTAATGAATGGCATTTGCATTTAATGCACGAATAGCGTAATCTTTAAATGCCGTAACAAAAACCACCTGGAATTTTTTTTCGGGTAAAGAATCCAAAAAGTCAAATCCTTCGGTACCGGATGGCATACAGATATCTAAAAATATTACCTGCGGGTTTAAAGTATTTACACACTCCGTGGCGCTTTCAGGGCCATTAGCCATACCAACTACTTCAATTTCGGGACAGAAATTTTGCAGGAGATATTTTAAATTTTCTCTTGCATGAATTTCATCATCAACTATTAAGGCCCTAAGCTTCATTGTTGTAAAGATGTAATTTTTTTTGGAGGAAAAAAATTGGAAAGTGGTTTTTTATTTAAAGAATATGAGTTTACAAAAGTTTGGCAATCAAATTATTAACTATATTTTTTAATTAATTTTTTGCTTCTGCTCAAACCTTAGCACGATGTCTTGTAATTATGCGCTGAATATTAGCTAAACTAATTCCACTTTCTTTAAATTCAGTGGCATTATGAAGACGCTGGAACACTCCAAAAAGTTTTTTCACATATTTTGCCTGTTGGTGCTTTTCAATAAAAAGGAGGTTTATTTGTAACTCATAAGATTTGCATTATAACTAAAACCATCAATAGGTAATATTACCTATTTTTTAGTAGGTAATATTACCTATATAAGAAGGTTGTTTAAAGGAAAATTTGCTGATCAGGCTACAAGTTTGGTAATGATACAGCCGCCTTACGATTAATTAGCTATATGTGGAAGATTAAAGTACCTTTACTAGTATTAGGTTTAATTGAGCTTGATAATAAACTCACTTTTAATTACTAAAAAGGTCATGCCGGATAAAAATGTAATTAATATTTTGCTGGCAGATGACGACAAGGATGACCGTTATTTTTTTGCAAAAGCACTAAAAAGTCTGCCGATACCCACTAAGCTGGTTACTGTTGATGACGGCGAACAACTTATGAATTATCTCGCGGAAAACAAATCGAAACTTCCGGATATTCTTTTTCTTGACATTAATATGCCTCGTAAAAATGGCAATGAATGTCTTATCGAAATAAAAAGCAATAAGGACATAAATTATTTTCCTGTTATAATGTATTCAACTTCGCTAAAGGATACAGTGGCGGAGATGTTATTTCAAAACGGCGCCCATTATTATCTGCGTAAAGGTGACTTTAAAGATCTCGTAAACCACCTTCAGCTTGTTTTAACGATGTTGCAAGGAGAAAATTTTCAAAGGCCATCAATAGAGGAATTTGTTCTTAATGATATTAAAGTTACTTAAATTTTATTTATCATGAAGCAAAGAGTTACAACGGTAATACCAAAACGAATAAATATTCTGCTTGCTGATGATGAGAAGGACGACAATCTCTACTTTTCCCGCACGTTAAAAAGCGTTTCGTTTCTCACTAAAATAAAAGTTGTAGAAGATGGTGAAATGCTAATGAACCATTTTGAGAAAAAGCAGCTCTATTTTCCGGATATACTTTTCCTCGATCTAAATACGCCTCGTAAAAATGGTTTGGAGTGCCTGATAGAAACAAAAGCAAACGAAAGCACAAATGAATTTCCTGTTATTATATATTCAACATCTCTCAATAAATCAATGACACAAGAGTGTTATGAGAAAGGCGCGCAGCATTATGTAAAAAAAGGTGAATTTAATGATCTGATCAAACACCTTGAACTTATTTTAGAAAAGTTTGCGAATAATAATTTGAATAAGAAAACAAAAGATACGTTTATTCTCAGCTTACAATAGTTTGACTAAAAAATACCATGCAGAAGAAAAAAATAAAAAGCGGAAGAAAAAAAATTGCGACAAGTGAGTTAACTTTTAAAAAGGCCACTGCTAAACACGTCAGTGATTTTCCAGTAGTAGCGATAGGTTCTTCAGCGGGTGGATTAGAGGCAGCATTGGAATTTTTTAAAAATCTGTCACCTAAAACCGGCATGGCCTATATTTATGTTCAGCATATTAGCCCTGACCATAAAAGCATGCTCTCACCTATTTTATCCAAAATTACTGCTATGAAAGTGCAGGAAATTGAAAACATGCAACATATTATTCCAAATAATGTTTATGTTATTCCTAACGATAGAGGAATTGAGGTTACTAACGGACATATAAAAGTTATTCCCCGTTCAAAAGGTGGCATTGCTATTTCCATCGATGTACTTTTTTTATCTCTGGCAGAAACGCATAAAGAAAATGTTGTTGGAGTAATACTTTCCGGAAATGCGTATGATGGCACAAGCGGATTAAAAGCTATTAAAAATGCAGGAGGTATTACTTTTGCCCAAGACGATACTGCCCAAGCCACAAGCATGCCCCACTCAGCAATTGCATCCGGCGTAGTAGATTTTGTATTATCGCCAAAAAAAATTGCCCTTAAGCTAAACTTGCTTGGCAAAAGTGGCATTGCGAAACTTGCCGTTAAATCTAAAGTGAAGGAAGTCTTTAGTGAAGAAAAAGAAACCAGTATTAAGGACAATGATCCGGATCTGAAGATTATAATTGAAACTTTACATAAAAAAATTAATGTAGATTTTAGTCTTTATAAACTGGCAACGATCAAGAGGCGAATCAATCATAGGATGCTTCAGAGCGGCGTAAAATTAATTAAGGAATATGGTAAATACATTTTAAAAAAAAATAAAGAAATTGATTTACTTTATAAAGACCTATTAATTAATATCACTAGTTTTTTCAGAGACCCGGAAACTTTCCAGTATTTGAAAACTACTTTTCTTCCAACGTTATTAAAAAGTAAAACTCAAAACGATACTATCAAGATCTGGGTACCGGCCTGTTCAACGGGCGAAGAGGCCTATTCGCTCGCAATGCTAATAACTGAATTACAGACTAACAAAATAAAGAAAATTTCCGTTCGAATTTTTGCTACCGACCTAAGTGATCAAGCCATTGCGGATGCAAGGGTCGGAGAGTATTCTGAAAAAAACCTGGGCAATGTTGGTAAGCGCAGGATAGAACGTTTTTTTACAAAGGTAGGCACCAATTACAGGATAGTGAAAGAACTTCGTGATATGTGTGTGTTTGCCCCTCATAATATTTTACGCGACCCTCCCTTTTCACGTATTGATTTTATTAGTTGCAGAAATTTACTTATTTATTTTGATGGCGAGGCGCAGAAAAAAACGCTGGCTACAATGAATTTTGCGTTGAATGAAGGTGGCTGCTTACTGCTGGGCAAATCGGAAACGGTGGGAACAGCCTCTCAGTTCTTCAACCAGGTAAGCGATACATTCAAACTCTACTGCCGAAAAAAAGGTACCGGATTACGCAATGTACCGGAAGTTTTTTTGCGACAATCCGGAAAGCCGGTTGCCGAAAAAACTATTAAACCACTTTCCCGAAAAGAAACCATAACTACTTCTTCTGAGCTTGATCGCAGCATCGACTCTACACTTCTCTCGCTTTATATGCCCGCATGCGTGATCATAAATAAAAGCATGGAGATAATTAAATTCAGAGGCTTAACATCTTTATATCTTTCTCACCCTTCGGGTAATGCAAGTCTTAATATTTTAAAAATGACCCGCCCGGAGTTTGTTTTTGAACTTCGTAACGCCATACATGAAGTCATAAAAACAAATAGCCCGGTATTCAAGTCAGGAATTCAACTCAATATAGATGTAAAAAATAAATTTTCACAAGTAATGTCTCTTGAAGTACGTCCCCTCACCATTGAATGGGGCGAGCCTCTTTACCTGATTGTATTTACAATGCAGGAGATTGAACAATTCAGTGGAAAAACCCCTGGGGGCAAAAACTCACTCCAGAAAGATAGCCGGATTAAAAAACAAATAGAGGAATTACATAAGGCAAGTGCGGAAATGATCACTGTGATCGAATCGCAAGACAGAGCTTATGAAGATTTACAGGCTGCTAATGAAGAAATAATTTCTGCAAGCGAGGAGTTTCAAACTCTGAATGAAGAGTTGGAAACATCCAAAGAAGAAATTCAAGCAGCCAACGAAGAGCTTCTTACTACCAACCAGGAGTTACAAATGCGTAATGAGCAACTGGCCGAATCCTACAATTTTTCGGAGGCAGTTGCTGAAACGATGCACGAACCAATGCTTATTCTTGATAAACACCTTCGTGTAAAATCCGCCAACAAAGCCTTTTATAAAAAATTTCATTTAATGCAAACAGGCACGGAAGGTGTGCTATTATACGAACTATCAAATCACCAGTGGGATATTCCCGCTCTACATGTGCTTTTAGAAAATATTATTCACAAAAACACACATTTCTATGAACATGAAATAACTTATACTTTTCCTGAAACCGGAATAAAAACGATGTTACTCAATGCCCGACAAATCACGCAAAAGACCCAGAACGAGCAACTTATTTTGTTGACTTTCACGGATACTACATTGATCATCGAAAAACATAAGTCAGGTAATAAAGAACTCGAAGATGTTATTAGCGAAAGAACAAAGGCTTTAGAAGAAAGCTATAGAACCGTTAATGAAAAAAATGCATTTCTTGTGAAGGCAAATAAGGAATTGGAAACATTCAGTTTTATATCCAGTCACGATTTACAGGAACCTCTACGAAAGATCAGAATATTCACGGCCTCCTTGCTTGAAACCGAAAATAAAAATTTATCAGCTGCCGGTAAGGAAGAGCTTAATAAAGTTCAAAAAACAGCAACAAGGATGCAGGCATTGATTGACGATTTACTAATATATGCCGGAATTAAAGAAGGAAAAAATGCGTATGAGAAGATCAATCTAAGCAAAATTGTAAAAGAAGTTGCTGATGATTTTAAAGAATCCATCAAAGATAAAAAAGCAGTAATCACTGTTGATGGTGACTGCGATACTAAAGTAATAGTTTTTCAATTTCGACAGATCATTCACAATCTTATTGGTAATGCTTTAAAATTTACTCATGCCAAAAGATTTCCGCGAATAACTATAAAATGCGATGTAACACCAGGAAGACTATTGAACTTAGGAGAACTTTTACCTGAAGTAAATTACTGCCATATATCAGTTTGCGATAATGGCATAGGATTCGACCCAAAGTATGAGGGGCGTGTTTTTGAAGTATTTCAAAGACTACATGGACAGGATGTATATAAAGGCACCGGAATGGGGCTGGCGATTTGCAAACGGATTGTTGAAAATCATAAAGGAATTATTACTGCCACTGGTAAGTTAAACAAAGGAGTTACTTTTGATATTTATCTTCCTACAATTTAAAGAGTAGCATACTACTCTTTAAAATATTTTTCAATTATTTCTTCCAACATTTCCTGAGTGAGTGGTTTTGTTTTAAAGTCTGAAGCTAAATTTATGGCTTTTGCTTTCATCTTATCATCGGGATTTTCTGATGTTGTAAGCATAACTATAATAGCTTTGCTTTTAGATTTTTCATCCAGTTTTTCATACTCACCAAGAAACTCCCATCCATTCATGCCCGGCATGTTAATATCCAAAAAAATAAGATCAGGAGGTTGGCGATCATTCTCGCGGTTCGATTTTAAATATTCTATGGCCTCTATGCCTGTTTGCTTTGCTATAACATGTTCAGCCGCTTTGCTTCTTTTAATTACCCTTTCGTGGATAAAATTATCATCAGCATCATCATCAACCAGCATAATGCAATTTAGTGTTTTGCTCATAATGTTAAATTAGGTATTGTGAAATAAAAGGTTGTGCCCTCCGTTGGGTTTTCTTCCACCCAAATTCTTCCCTGGTGAGATTCAATTATTTTTTTACAGTTAGAAAGTCCTATTCCATTGCCTTCATATTTTTCATTGGTATGCAGGCGCTGAAAAATATCAAATATCCTTTCAAAATAAACCGGGTCGATTCCAATGCCATTGTCACTTACAGAGAATTGCCACTCATCGTTTATTTTTTCTGAACGAATTTTTATTAAGGGTTGGATATTTTCTTTTCGGAATTTTATAGCATTGGTAATCAGATTTTGGAATACCTGTCGGATCTCGACCTCGTATACATTTAATTGTGGCATCTCAAAAACTTCAATGTTCGCCTCTGAGCTTTTTATCATGGTTTCAAGATCTTGAATAACAACCTCAACTAAATGGTTAATATCTACAAACGTAAGTTTTGTATTATGACCAAGTCTTGAAAAATCCAGGAGCGATTTAATAAGCGTGCTCATTCTTTTTGTGGCATTATTTATAGAATTAAGGTATTTACGCGCATTATCGTCTAATATTTCTATATAATCTTCTTCAAAAACCTGCAGGTAATTAGAAACGGTGCGAAGGGGTTCCTGCAGATCGTGAGAAGTAATGTAAGAAAACTGCTCCAGCCCCTTGTTTGCGATAATTAACTCTGTGGCTCGTTTTTCTTTTTCTTCGTTTTGAAAAACAAGTTCCTTGTTGGCAACAATCAACTCTGCTGCACGGTCTTCTTTTTCCTCGTTTTGATATGCCAGCTCTATGTTCGCAATGCTTAATTCCGCCGCCCGTTTTTCTTTCTCATGGTTTTGAATAGCAAGTTCTTCATTAGCAATTATGAGTTCAGCTGCCCTCTTTTCCTTTACTTCATTTTGGTAAGCCAATTCTTTATTGGCGATCGCCAGTTCTTCAGCCCGTTTTTCTTTTTCTTTATTTTGAAATGCCAGCTCTTTATTTGCAACACCTAACTCAGCTGCGCGCTTTTCTTTTTCTTTGTTTTGGAAAGCTAGCTCCCTGTTTGCAATCACAAGCTCTTCTGCGCGCTTTTCTTTTTCTTTATTCTGAAAGGCAAGTTCTTTATTTGCTACTGCGAGTTCTTCTGCTCTCTTTTCCTTTTCGTTATTTTGAAAAGCAAGTTCTTTATTAGCGATCACTAATTCTTCTGCACGTTTTTCTTTTTCCTCATTTTGATAGGCCAGTTCAATATTTGCGATGCTTAATTCAGCGGCGCGCTTTTCTTTCTCCTGGTTTTGAAAAGCCAGTTCTTTGTTGGCAATGATTAATTCAGCGGCACGTTTTTCCTTTACCTCATTTTGATGCGCTAATTCTTTATTAGCAACAATAAGTTCTTCGGCTCGTTTTTCTTTTTGATCGTTTTGAAAAGCCAGTTCTTTATTTGCAATGCTCAATTCCGCCGCTCGTTTTTCCTTTTCTTTGTTTTGAAAGGCAAGTTCTTTATTGGCAGCAATCAATTCAGCTGCGCGTTTCTCTTTTTCTTCGTTTTGAAAAGCAAACTCTTCCTTTGAAATGATTAAGCTCATAATTTTATGTTATTTAGCTAAACCAGGTAATGACAAAATAGCGAGATTCGTCAGTTAGTGCAATTGTATATCGCACAAGGAGTAAGGTAGGCATTAATAGTGTGCATTACAGAATTAAAAACAACAAACCGTAATTATGTTAAAAGGGTTGAAATTACAATGAAAGTGCAACTATTCCGCCGAATTCTCATTGTTTAATACAGTTACACAATTTTCATAAATGGTTTCCTTATTTTAAATAATTGTAACCTTTAATAAATCGGCGCCCATACCTTTGAGTGATGCGTAGGTCAGTTTATCCATCATTGCACCGTCAAAGCATATTTTTTTGATAGCACGGTAATATTTATTGGTAAGCGCAAATGTTGGACGGAAAGATACATTCTTCAATGTTGCTCCCTTAAATGTGGCTTCATCTAACGCAGCTTTGTCAAATTTTACATCAGCAAAGGTTTGTTCATCAAAACACAAGCCCCGTAAATCAGAATGCTTAAAGTCTACACCGTTAAAGACGCATTTATTAAAGATTGTTTTTCTAAGATCGGTTGTTACCAGTTTTACATTGAGCAGTTTTGCATCTGTGAATTTTGCCCCGGCCAAGTTTGACGCAGTGAATTCAGTACGCACAAGAATGGTTTGAACGAAGCTTGCATTTGTAAGGTCAGTAGCTGACAAACTGCAATCTGTCAGGTCAGTTCCGTCGAAATTAGCTTCACTTGCATCACTGGCAGTAAAAGCGCTTCCCGTTAAATCGGCACCTTCAAAGTTGGAGCCGCGTAAAGTACTCCCGTTAAATTTCCTTTTATGGGCTTTAACACCAGCAAAATCTACTTCCTTGAGATTACTTCCACTAAAATCGTTCAACAAATCCCTCTCATCCTCCTGTTTTGTTTGCTGAATATCTTCAGCATTTTTAAATACTTCCTTATTACCGGTTTCCTTAATAACAGAAGGAAAATTTTCTGAAAAATAATTAAGGTCAACACCGAAGATTTCGGCAAGCTTATTACAGGTAACCATATCGGGAATGGATTCTCCGCGTTCCCATTTTCCAACTGCCTGTTGGCTTATAAAAAGGCGTTCGGCAAGCTGCGCTTGTGACAGATTTATTTTTTTACGTGCTTCGGCAATTTTATTACCAATGATGTTAGTTTCCATAAGTTTAATTTTTAGTTTTTTTACCTTACAAAGGTAATTGAACCGCTTGCCCGAGTCAATAAAAGTATGGTAACTTATAGTTGTAATTACGCTACTTATAGTTGTTATTCAACAACCAGTAGTTGTAAATGCGAAAATATAGTAAAATCATGGGCTAAAGACAATAGATCGAAGCCCTTATGGTTTTAGTTTATTAAATCAGCATCAAACCAATCTCTTACAAATGTCCCATTATGTAATTCTTTATTTTTTTTTGTAATTGTATAAAAATAATTTCCAAACGGAAGATCGGTTATGGGAATAGCCAAATTCATGTTTTTAGCGGCATAAGGCAAATCAATAACTTTCACCGTTTCACATTTTGAATCAAAAATAGTAAGTTGAATTTCCTTCAAAGAAACCTTTGTGGAAGAAACATTTACAATGAGATTGTCAGACGTTGGTATTATGATTAAGGATAAAACTCAAAAGCCGCCTATTAGTGTTTTGTAAATTCATTTAATTGCTGTTTTTTAGTTTGCTTGAATTGCAATTGAACGAATTCTAGAATAAACAACCTAAATGACGAAGACTTTTTGTATATTGAGAAATTAAGCCCTAAATTTTAAAATTATTCAATATGACTCAAGAGATTATAAAGGAATTTGTTTTTAAAACTAACAAACCCGAAACTAAAATAGAAGCTGTTCACTTCAGAAAATTCAAAGTTGATATTAAAACTTTACTAAAAGAAGGGAACAGCAAAATAAAAGTCTTAGAAAAGTTTCGTGATTATGCGTTTTTTATTTCAGATCATACCCCTGAAGAAGAAGAAAAACTAATTATTTTTATAAAAGACAATAAGACGGTAAACAACTATTTATAACTCTATTGTGTGAAAATTAATTTGTTTTTGATCACCGATATTTACCAGAAAAAGTGAAATCATCAAGATTAACAGGGATATATATAATATATATAGCCAATTTTTTGAGGAGGTTACATACCAACAATTAATTTTCGTAATTCTGGACTTTTAGAATTTTTACTTTCTTTTTTCCAGCTGATGTTTTTATTACTATTTCATCCATTTCTTTAAATCCCAACAGCGCTATGCTTATAGGAGCCAAAACTGAAACCTTACGCTTGGTTAAATCTTCCTGATCTGGTAAAACAATCTGGATCCGCACAGGACGCATTCCAGGTTCAATATAATCTACTGTTGAGTTAAGAGTTACTATGCTTTCTTCAAAAATGGTGTCATCAACAACTTTTGCACTTGCCAAATTTTCAAGTAGATAAGGAGCGAGTGGGTGGTCTAAAGTACTCAGCTTGTAATAAACAGACTCTGCGATTAAAGGTTTCATAATTCGATTGCAAAATTTGATGCATCAAAATTAAAATCGTAAATGATCGAAAGCAATAATATATTTTTAAAAAAAAGTTAAAAGACTTAGCAAAAAAAGAATTAGAATATCAGAATTAGATGTTATAAACTGCAATAATGCGTATAAAACTGTAAGTTCATTCTTTAAATGCTATTCCCAAACTGCGATAACTGCGTATAATACCCCATTATCCCGTTATCCCATATTTCCTCAAAATTAATTAAATGCGCTATCATTGTTTGGCAGGCCTGTTACCTTGTTTTGATGGGTTGGCATGATTTGTTATGTATAAAGATATATATCATTAAAAAATTCACTTTTGCTTTACCAGATGTTTAATTAAAAAAATAAAATTAAAATGAAAGATAAACCAAAAAAGCCCGAAATAATAACACCCCAAAAGATTGAACTTCCAACAATACCACAGACCAACCCTGTTCTACCAGATTTGCCGGAGATAAAACCGGAAATTAAAAAAGAAGAACCATTACCTGTAGTGCCTGAAATAGAGCCTTTTCAGCCAGAAAGAGGGCCCATCACTAAACCTGAAAAAAAAGAAAAATAAGTAACAATTAATCTTTATACTATGTGCTTTTCTACCACAGCCAGTTTTGCCGCAGGAACACTGCTTACAGTTATAGGCGTTACTTGTATTAGAAAAACTGAAGACAGATCTTACTTAATGTTAGCCGGTATCCCTTTGCTTTTTGCAATGCAACAGTTTGCAGAAGGGTTTGTATGGCTATCGTTATCTGGTAATGAAAACTATTTGTCAGCGCAATTATCTACCAACCTCTTTTTAACCTTTGCTTTGATTATATGGCCTTTATGGGTACCACTGGCCATGCTTTTCATCGAAAAAAATAATAAGCGAAGGAAAATGTTAGGGGCAATTTCCTGCATGGGATTGTTATTTTCAATCTTTGCGATTTATTATCTCTGCATTAAAGATCATGGCGCAAGAATTGCGCATTACCACATCCATTATGATCTTGAGGTTTCCAACCGAATTTTATTAATTGCAGGAACACTTTATTTAATACCAACAGTTGGTTCACATTTTTTTTCAAGTATAAAACTCGTTCCTTTTATGGGCTTTATAGTTTTAATATCACATATTGTCACACGACTTTTTTTTAAAGATAACCTTCTTTCAGTTTGGTGTTTTTTTGCCGCTGTAATAAGTATAACCATTTATTTTATATTAACACGCAAAGCAATTGTGAATGATAAGCTATCAGAGGAAACTGAAAAATTACCCGCTATAAACGTAATCCCGTCTTTAATTAATTATAATTAGGATAAAATTTAAAACACTAAACTCAAAAATAATTAAAATGAAAAAGATACAAAACATAATTGTTGCCACTGATTTTTCACTTACTGCACGAAACGCTTACCGTTATGCCAGCGCATTAGCTAATGCGCTAAATGCCAGCCTTACGGTTGTTAATGTAAAAGAAAATCTTATCATGGTTTCAGATGTAATGGCTACTCCATTTCCTGTTGAAAATAATAAAGAAGTGATTAAAGATATTGAAGAACTTATTGCGGAAGAGAATGCCGCAACGCATACCATAGAGAGAAAAGTAAATATAAAAATTCTAAGCGGCGATCCTGTAATAGTTTTAACAGATCTGTCAAAAAATAATGATACAGATTTAATTGTTATTGGTGCAACCGGTTTAGCAGATGTATTAACCAAAATATTCGGATCGGTATCTATAAAAGTTTCTAATAAAGCGCATTGCCCTGTTATACTAGTGCCAAGAGATGCGAAATGGGAGTCTATAAAACACATTATGTTTGCAAGCAACTACGACTCTGTAACTAAACAGATTGTTCAGTACATAAGTGCTTTTGCCACAACTATACAAGCAAAAATTCATTTTGTAAATATAAAAAAACCACATCTTTTACCTGAAGTAAAAGAGAATAATTGGGAACAATTTATTGTAGAGGTTGAGCCGGGCCTGTCATTCGAAAAGCATACAATTTATGGAGTTGATACAGTAGAAAAATTAAAAAAATATGGCAAAGAAAATAATATCAATTTATTAGCATTTGCGAGTAAACACCGTAATTTTTGGGAGAACCTTATGCATAAAAGCATTACTGAAAATATGGCGTTAGCTGTTATTACACCAATACTGGTTATGCACATAGATGATGAAAATAATTAAACAATTTACAAAACAACCTTAAACCTAATAATTATGAAAAAGAATGAAAGAAAAATACTAAAGGGCAAACTCCTTACCGCAGTTAAGAAAGTTTTAAAAGATAATAAAGACGAACTAAAAAAGAAGACCATAAAGGTTATAACTAAATCTATTAAAAAAATTGCAAAAAAAACGGATAAAAAAAAGAAGGTAGTGACCACTAAGCCCAAGTAAATCTATTTAAGATCTCAATCATAAATGTACTTACTTAAAGGTTTAGCAGTATTCGACTGCTTATACGAATTCATTCATACCTTAAAATTTTCCGAGTATGTTGCCTGAAAAACGTAGATAACGATTTTGAGTTGGTCAACAAATTTTATTTGAAAATAAGAAAATGCACTTAAACTGCAACCTGCAGTTGAACAGCTTTGGATTATTGCGGTATATTAAAATAAAATCTCGTTCCTTGACCCAACTTCGATTCCACTTTTATTTCTCCTTGATGCAGCTCGATGATTTTTTTACAATTCGCCAACCCGATCCCGCTTCCTTCATAGTCCTTATGATTGTGAAGCCGCTCGAATATATTAAAAATATTTGCATGGTAAATTTCTTCAATTCCAATCCCATTATCCTGCACTGAAAAAATCCACTCGCCCTGTTGTTGTTTGGCTGATATATTTATTTTAGGCTTAGTTTCAGAATTACGGAATTTTATTGCGTTGGAAATAAGATTTTGAAAAAGCTGTCTCATTTCATTATCATAAAGGTTGAGCGTTGGTAAATTCGTTACTTCAATAGAAGCTTCCGTTTTATTTATTAATGTTTGCAGATCTTCCAATACTTCTTTAATAAGTTTATTACAGTCGATCAAAGTGCGTTTCCTATTGTGTCCGATGTGAGAATAATCCAGTAGTGACTGTATCAATTTGGTCATCCGGCTTGTAACATTCTTCACTGTACGAATATACTTATGGGCTCCCTCATCCATATCCTTCATATATTCTGATTCGAAAAGTTCCATGTAACTAGCAACGGTGCGCAGTGGATGTTGGAGGTCATGAGATGCTACATAGGCAAACTGTTTTAATTCGCGGTTTACAATTTCCATTTCGGCAGCTTTCGCATCTTTTGCTTTATGTTGTAAAGTATTTTCGTTGTGTAAATTGTTCAATTCAGTAACCCTTCCACCTTTTTCTTTCAATTGAAAGGCAAGTTCAATATTTGCGATTATAAGTTCTGCGGCACGGTTTTCTTTCTCCGAATTTTGGAAGGCTAATTCTACATTCGCTATCACCAGTTCAGCAGCTCTTTTTCTTTTCTCATCGCTTTGAAAAGCCACCTCAATATTGGCAATTAGTAATTCGGCGGCGCGTTTGGCCTTTTCTTCGCTTTGAAACGCAAGCTCTATGTTAGCTACTGCGAGTTCTGCTGCACGTTTTGCCTTTTCCTCGCTTTGAATTACAAGCTCAATGTTAGCAATTACCAGTTCTGCAGCACGTTTTTCCTTTTCATCATTTTGCTTATTGATATGTTTTTTTGCCTGGTCTAACTCTTCATGCTGTAAGCGTATAGTGTCTTCCAGATCTTTTTTTTCTTCAGAATGTTTTTTTATCAGAGCGGCAAAAGATTCTTTATCTGTCACCATCGTTCTAGTCGTTTATAATGTATTTTTTTACCCTTCTACGAGATATTTATGGTTTAAAATTGAACTCGCAGAACAATAGTTGTGGCGAGAAATGACCTGGCTAATACGGGTGAAAGATTGTATCTATAAAAGACTATTATTCATCGGCCAAGTCTATTGACCTATTTACTCGGTTCAAGGTACACTAAATTACTGACAGTAGAGCATTTTATGAAAGTCAGCATATAGTCGAACCTCCAAATTCAATAGAGTGGTTTCATTAACTTATAGCAACGGAGGATGTTTCAAAGGTGTGAAAAAAAGAAAGCACACCTTTTTAGATGTGCTTTCCTTACAAGTGGTCATGTAGGGAGTCGAACCCCAAACCTCCTCATCCGTAGTGAGGTGCTCTATCCAGTTGAGCTACATAACCATAATTTGGTCTGCAAAAATATACATTTTTTTAATATCTTGCAAAGGATTTTGAAAAGAACTATGCAAACTATTATTGAAGCCGCATGGCTAAACAGGGAACTACTTAAAGAAAAAAATACTTTAGACACTATAAACGCCGTTATCGAGCAGCTGGACAAGGGAAAATTGCGCGTTGCAGAGCCTTTAGCAGATGGAAGCTGGCAGGTAAATGATTGGGTTAAAAAAGCGGTGATCATGTATTTTCCAACCCGTAAAATGGCTACTATTGAGGTTGGCCCATTTGAATTTCACGATAAAATGGCACTTAAAACCAATTATGAAAAATTGGGAGTTCGCGTAGTGCCACCGGCAGTGTCGCGCTACGGCTCATTCTTAGCCAGCGGTGTAATTATGATGCCATCTTATGTAAATATTGGCGCTTATGTAGATAGCGGTACAATGGTTGATACGTGGGCAACTGTAGGCAGCTGCGCGCAAATTGGAAAAAATGTACACCTCAGTGGTGGAGTAGGTATTGGCGGCGTATTAGAACCAGTGCAGGCCGCACCCGTAATTATAGAGGATAATTGTTTTGTAGGTTCACGCTGTATTGTGGTAGAAGGTGTAAGAGTGGGTAAGGAAGCGGTTTTGGGAGCCAACGTTGTTTTAACCATGTCAACAAAAATAATTGATGTTACAGGCGCAACACCTGTTGAAACGAAAGGTTATGTGCCTGAACGCAGTGTTGTGATTCCCGGAAGTTATACCAAAAAATTTCCTGCGGGTGAGTACCAGGTGCCTTGCGCTTTAATAATTGGTAAGCGTAAAGAAAGTACCGATCTTAAAACTTCTTTAAATGATGCATTGCGCGAGAATAATGTAGCTGTTTAATGATCTCCTTTATCGTAATATTTATTGTACATTTTTTAGCAGATTTTGTTTTCCAATCTTCTAAAATGGCAACCGGCAAAAGCAAAAGTTTTAAATGGTTATGTATTCATGTGGGTACTTATGCCTTAGTATCGTTACTTACTTTTGGTTTTATGGTTTATTATTATGGCGACCCATTATTTGCTTTTTATTGGTGGCTTATAAATGTGATCTTACATTTTATTGTAGATCTTATTACTTCAAAGATCACATCTAAGTTTTGGGAAGAAAAAAACATGCGCTTGTTTTTTGTATTGATCGGTTTTGATCAGCTCATTCACAACCTGTGTTTAATAAGTACATTTATTTTTATAAAAGAAATTATTTTGTTGAGATCGTTTTAAGAAAACAGTTTATGTTTAAACACATAGGTCATACTAATTAGTGTTCTATAATATACAAATATTTGTTATATTTGTATCAATTATGGCAAGAAAA
>JACDED010000035.1 GCA_013816615.1 Bacteroidota bacterium | reverse complement strand
CCATAATTGATACAAATATAACAAATATTTGTATATTATAGAACACTAATTAGTATTAGATGTATTATCATTTGAACGCGCACATGAAACAAGTACACAAACCAAAAAGAAAAAGTACCAGCGTTGGGAAAACGTAGAAGGTATCTTTAATTTAAAAAATAAAGAAGCATTCATTAACAAACATGTTTTATTGGTAGATGATGTAATTACAACGGGCGCTACTATTGAAGCTGCCTGGATGGCTTTAAAAGATGTGGAAGGAATTAAATTATCAGTTGCAAGTATTGCTTTTGCAGAACGGAAATAGATCGGATCAAAGATCTAAAAACCGTTCCTTATCTTCTTTTGGCAGTAATTCACAATTTTGCACGCGGCCAAAAATTTTCATTCTTTTTTTTGCGATCAGGTCATAAACCCAGTTGCGGATAAAAGGCGGAACGATCACAAAAACTATCATCAGAGGCCACAAGCCTTTCATGTATGGAAACAAACGTAATGCTGCACAGGATTTAATGTAAGCAGAATGATCGCGGATCAAAATCACGCTATCGGTTTTTTCTTCTATCTCAAAATAAGCTCTTAACTCTTTACCAACTTTTGATTGCAAGGAAGCAAAATGCATATCCTTATTTTTTTCACGCTTTAAAAAATATAATAAACTTCTATTGCAAAAACCGCATTCGCCGTCAAATAAGAGTATGGGTTGTTTTTTTAATATTTCGTTAATGTCCATTATGGTCGTGTAAAGATAAAGTAAGGGTCAACACTTAGTTCATATCGTTTTGGTAAAACACTATAAGATACAAGGTCAATAAAATTCACAAAACCATTCCGTCCGTTGCATTGGCTGGTATGATGTGGCGCGGGGCCGTTGGATTGAACATTACGCGATGTTACATACAGTAAACGTTTAGCTTCATCAATAGCAAGGCCGTGTGGCTGATACCCTACCTTTAAATTAGACACCATAAATCCTGCGGCATTTATTTTTGAAACCAAACCCATTGAGCCTGGAAAAGTTGTACTATCATAAGTGCAGCTTACAAAATAACTATTGTAAACAGGTGAAAAAATAATTTCCTGCGGATATTTTCCTGTGCCAATTGTATTTGTAACTGCACCTAAAGAAATATCGTAAACCCTTACATCATTTGATTTTTGACAGGTAATTAAAAGTTGGTTATTAGGCGATAAGATAATATCATGCGGATCTAACGATGAACTTAAATTTTTTGAACCCTCCAATAAAATATCATTCGATCCTGAAAAAGCAGTGTCTATTTTTACTAAAAAATTCCCGGTTTGTGCGCCTACATAAATATTTTGTTCTGTTGCATCCAAACAAATAGCATGCGGGTAATATTGTCCGCCAATAAAATGCAATAATTTATTGTTCTCAAGATCTACCGCCGTAATACAACCGCTTGGCGTCCACGATGCGCAGTAAGCGCGTTTACTGTCTTTAGAGATCACAAATGTATTCCAATCAAGCGCATTATCTGTTCCTGTTCCGGCGGCTAAGGGGGATAGTGGAATCTGACCCACATAACTATCATCACTGCAACTAAATTTTTGCATGATGTTATTATTGATAAAAATAACGTACCAGTATTTGCCATCCGGCGAAACCCTTACCTGGTGAGGCGTTTCAATTACGCCTGGTTTATTTCCAACTTCAATAAAGCGCATTGGCAATTGTGTTGCCGCATCAAAAACGGTAACAACATCGCAACCCTGGTTAACGGCGTAAACTTTTTTTCTTAATGGATTATCTGCCCATTTAATATTGCCGTTAATATCTGGTGCGCCCTCATCTATCCAGTCTTTTATTTTCTTAACCTCTTTGTATGATAAGGCCGGTTTATTAAGTGGCATGGTTGGTGAGTTTTGCAAACCCAATTCAGGATAGGTATTAATATAATAGCAAAGCGATGAAAATTTACTACTGAAAGGAATTACAGGTGAACCATTGTTACTGCCTGAGAACATAGTACTCCACGTTTCAAGATTATAACCACTTGCAGCTTCAAAGCTTTTACTGTTATGACAACCCGCTACAGCACAGCTTTTAGAAACGATCATCCCGATTTCTTTTGGGTAATCGCCTTTATTTACATAGCCAACATCTTTTTTACAGGAGATGAAAAAAAGAAGTAAAAAGCAAGATGTATATTTTAAGAAGACAGACAACTATTCGATAATTACTTTTTTTGTAATACTAACGGTTTTGGCTTTGTTGCTTAATACAACTTTTGCAAAATATATACCGCTGTTAAGGTTATTCAATAAAAATGTTTGAGAGTTTGATTGGATAACTGATGCTTGAATTTCTTTGCCTACAATATCATACAAGAATAAAGTGCCGGTTTCAAACTCAAGTGCATCGATCTTTAATTGTAAGCGATCAGTAGCCGGATTTGGAAACAGGGTAATTTGATCATTTGCATTCTGTAAACTGTTTTCTGGAAAACCAATATTTAATGCTTTTGATGAAAAGAAACTTAAACCTCCGGAGCCGTTACCAATAAACAGATCGCGCATACCATCGTTATTTACATCTTCATAAAATGCCGCCGCCTGCGCACCTTCATTATAATTGTTTACATCAGCATCAATTAAATTACAGGTGTTGGTAATTACAGAAGGCACATCATAATAAAAAACTTGCCCGTTAATATTGCCCACAAGAAGTTTTGTAGCAGAATTTTCTTTATAAAAGAAAGGTACTGCGTAGCCATCAATGCCAAAAACATTTATGTTGCCTTTCACATCAACACTGCCAAAAAAATTAGTAATTAAAGTATATGCAGGTACAGTAGTGCTACCAATGTTTTTATAATAAGCAATTCTTCCATTCTTTGTGCCGATCATCAGATCAAGTTTGGTGTCACCATCAATATCAAATAATTGCGGCGCAGCTTCGGCTGAGGTTGTTGTAAACGTAAAGGGATTGTTGTGAAAAGTATAATTGCCAACAACGCCGGTATGTTCAAGCCAATGTACTTGCCCACTCGAGGTGCCAAGTAAAATATCAATATCGCCGTCGCCATCAATATCTCCAACGGTTGGTATAGCATGGCTAAGATTTTGAACTGCAACATTTGCAAAATCTTTTGTGATCAGGGAGTAAGAAGGCTGCGCGGGTGTACCGATATTTTTGTACAAAGCCAGTTGTGCTTTTAAATTAGTAGGACTATAATAACCGTAATTTCCAATTAACAGATCTTTTTTTCCATCGCCATCATAATCAAAAACAACAGGAAAAGAATTTTGTCCTACCTCTATCATTTCATCCTGCAAAAAATTGTTTTTTACAAATTGAAAATTAACCGTACTGGTTGCGCTTGTATTTTTATAATACCACATACTTTTAATATTTTCGCTTCCGGAAACATTTGGTGTGGCCACAAGATCTTTTTTTCCATCACCATCACAATCTACATGGTAAGCGCAGGGAAAATTATTCATTTTTATACGTGTAGTATTACCTACAGCGGGGTAATTAGGATAAAACTTTGTTGTATCTGTAATTAATGCACTGGTTACAGAGCCTGTATTTGAAGCAAACTGAACATGATCGCAGGAAATATCACCCAGGATGAGATCCATAAGATTATCAGAATTGGCATCAATGCAAAGTAAACAAGAGCCGGCATGGCGGTTATCTTTAAATGAATGATCTATTATATTAAAGGGCATTGGCTTAGGGCTACAGGGTTCGTTCAGACTTACCGAACAACCTTGTTCCGTTATCTTTCCCCAACAGCCTGTTTCTAATTTAAAGATCAAACTATCGCAGCCATAACCTTGTTCCTGGCTTTCATTTACATGATATTCTATATAAAATCCACCCGAACTAAATGTAAGGATATCAAGATCACCGTCATTATCAATATCGGCAATGCCGGGAACACCGATAGAACTGGCATAAATAGGAAATACAGAAGGTGGGCCCGATGGATTATAATCGGTATTTAAAATAGCTCTTTCTAACACAAAATTTATTCCTAAGCTTGGTGTACTTATGTTTCTATAAATTTTAATACCACCATTTACCGAACAAAAAATATCTTCTTTACCATCGCAATTATAATCTAATAAAATAGACCAATCGCTGCCCGGAGGAAATGCATAACTAAGATCGGGTGCTGCAACGTATTTTGTTTGCCCAACAGTGCCCATATTTATAAAACAGCGGTAACGACCCGGTGAAAAAAGCGTTGGCTTATCAAAAGCAACAACATCTTTTTTATTATCAAAATTCAGATCGATGTTTGAAACATTCGAACAATTAATGCCATTGGCCCAGGGCATTTTAAGTACATAATTATTTTCGATAACGGAAATGGTATCCCGCGCAATTAAAAACTGACCTAAAGAAATTTTAGTAAACAATGTGGCCAGAATTATAAAATAATATTTTACCATATATACAAAAATATGCAAAAAAAAGTCCAAAAACGAAAAGGTTTCAGCCAATTAAAAATTAAATCTATCCAGATGTAAAAGGGCTCCGAGCCACTATTTATTTTTTGTAATTTAACAGTGAATTTACGAAGGTGAAAAAGCTACTTTTCATATTGGTTTGCTTTTTTGTGATAAAAGCTTCTGCTACGCATATTGTAGGGGGCGAAATGATCTATGATGATCTCGGTGCAGGTAAATATCGTATCACTTTAAAAATTTACAGGGATTGTAATAGCATGGCTCCTTTTAATGGTATAGGGAACGGAAGCCCTGCATACTTATCGGTTTATGATGCTGCCCAAAATGAAATCGGGTTATTTGATATTGGTTCGCCAACAGTAACTTCAGTTCCACCGGCAATTAATAATCCATGCATATTAACTCCAAATACCGTTTGTGTTGAGCAGGGTGTTTACACGTATACTTTAAATCTACTGCCGGTTACCGGAGGTTATGATGTTATTTACCAGGTTAATAATCGTAATGTTACCATATTAAATATTGTAAATCCCGGCTCCATTGGCTCTACATATTACACTCATATTCCAGGTCCGGAAGCGGCTGCAACCAATAGCTCACCAAGGTTTACAAACCTGCCTCCCATTTTTATATGTAATAGTTTAAAATTCACATTCAACCATTCCGCAACCGATCCCGATGGCGATCAGCTGGTGTATTCTATTTGTGCGCCTTACCAGGGAATGGATCCATGCTGTGGATCATTATTCAATACACCAACAAGCGGACCAAACTGCATCTCACCGCCGGCTACATGTCCAACTATAAACCCGGCTCCGCCATATCCAGCTGTGATTTTTCAATCGCCTTATACTTCTTCTTATCCAATAGCGAGTAATCCTGCGTTCTCTATCAACCCAACAACAGGGGTTTTTAGCGGTACACCAAATATGAATGGGCAATGGGTATTTAATATTTGCATACAGGAATTCAGGAACAACGTGTTGCTAAATACACATTACAGAGATTTTCAGGTAAATGTGGTTACCTGTAGTGTAACAGTGCAGAGTGTGATAAAAGATCCGCCATCTCAGTGCATGGGCAATACATTTACTTTTGGTAATCAAAGTGTGGGTGGCACAGCATATAATTGGGATTTTGGAGATCCTGCCACAAACGGTGACACATCGCATGTTGTGAGCCCAAATTATACGTATGCAGATACGGGCACTTATGTTGTAACGCTTATTGCCAATCCCGGTAAGCCATGTGCAGACACTTCACAAAAAACAATTTGCGTTTATCCGCCAATGTCAATTGATATGCAACCAATAGCAGACCAATGCCTGAAAGGAAATGCGTTTAATTTTAATATAACGGGTAGCTATTTGCCACAAACTACTTTTCAATGGAATTTTACATCATCGGCAAGTCCAAGCACCTCTACACTAAGTAATCCGGGTACTGTTACTTATACTAATTCGGGAACTTATATTATAAAAGTAAAGGCCAAACAATTTAACTGTCGCGACTCTATAACAGATACAATTCGTGTTATAGGAAGGCCAATTGCAAAAATAAATAATCTGCCCACAGCTTTATGTGATCCCGCAACCGTTGCATTTAGTAACGGCAGTAGTAGCGACCTGCCTGTAAACTATTACTGGCATTTTAGCAACGGTAATAATTCTACAGCGTATGAACCTGTTGAGATATTTACACCTGCTGGTGTGTATGGCGTTACCTTAACGGTTGTAACAGATAGTATTTGTAAAGACACAAGCATTGTTTCTATAAACAACGTTACAGTTAGCCCTAGACCAAAAGCAGGCTTTACATTTTCGCCGCAGGTAACAACTATTTTTGATCCTCAAATTACAGTTAACAGTAATGCAAGCTATGATGTTTTGTATTGGCAATACCAGTTTGGTGATGGCACAAGTTCTTCTTTCCCTTTTGAATACCATATTTACCAGGAGTATGGTGATTATTTAATTGAGCAAACAGTTACCAATAAGTACGGTTGTACGGACAAATTAGAGCAAGTTGTAAAAATTTTACCGGAGTATAGATTTTGGGCACCAAATGCGTTTACGCCGGATGAAAATTTATTAAATGATTATTTTTTGCCAATTGTAATTGGGGCGGTTGATTATGATTTTGAAATATTTGATCGTTGGGGCGAACGTGTTTTTAAAACCAACGATACAAAAAAAGGCTGGAACGGTTTTTATAAAGGTGAGCGATGCAAACAAGATGTTTATGCCTGGCGCATTACATTTAAAAACGTAGTCAGCCAAAAAGATGAGATACATTATGGGCATGTTACTTTATTAAGAAATGAGTAAACATTTAGCCATTTTTACAAGCACAATAAGCTAAAATAGACCCAAAATAAACAATCTCCAGTTTGTTAAACGTTAAATCTAAGCACAAGCTAACCCATTAGAAACTGTGCTTTTTTTTTTGTAATTTAACCCTTCGTTTCAGGCATTGAAAAAGTTTTTTTTTATACTTATCTGCTTTTTTACAATTAAAGCATCTGCTACACACATTGTTGGCGGAGAAATGATATATGATGATCTTGGAGCAGGTAATTACCGTTTAACTTTAAAAATTTACAGGGATTGTTCTGTTACGGCACCTTTTGATGGGCTTCCGGGGTCGGGCTCAGGTCCTGCATACGTAACTGTTTATGATGCCATGAGTAATTTAATTGGTGTTTTTGACATTGGCGCACCTATTATAACTGTGGTGCCACCGGCAATTAATAACCCCTGCATTTTAACTCCAAACAATATTTGTGTAGAGCAAGGTATTTATACAACTACGTTAAATCTTCCACCAATTGCAGGAGGATATTATCTTATTTACCAAAGATGTTGCCGCAACAATACCATATTAAATATTGTAACACCGGGCTTTGTAGGCTCAACTTATTATACACATATTCCGGGGCCGGAAGCAGTGGCTGCTAACAATTCACCAAGGTTTACAAACCTGCCACCAATTTTTGTGTGTAATGGTTTAAAATTCACTTTTAATCATTCTGCTACTGATCCAGACGGAGATCAGCTGGTGTATTCTATTTGTCCGCCTTTCCAGGGATTAGACGGATGTTGCCCAACACTTAATACAAGTCCCAATGTAACGAGTCCTCAATGTCCATCTCCACCGGCATTTTGCCCTACGGAAGCACCACCACCACCGTATTTACCCGTTATATTCCAGGCACCATACAATTCAGCTTATCCAATTGCAAGTAATCCTGCCTTCTCTATTAATCCCACTACAGGAGTTTTAGTGGGTACACCAAATTTAAACGGGCAATGGGTTTTTGGTGTTTGTGTGCAGGAATTTAGAAATAATCAATTAATTAATACGCATTACCGCGATTTTCAGATAAACGTTGTAACCTGCAGTGTTACAGTGCTAAGCGTTATCCCCGATCAACCATCAAAGTGTATGGGCAATAGTTTTCATTTTGGAAATCAAAGTATTGGAGGTACCGAATTTAACTGGGATTTTGGAGATCCAACAACTAATGCAGATACATCCCACCTTGTGAATCCAAATTATACATATGCAGATACTGGTTCATACGTGGTAACCCTTATTGCAAATCCGGGAAAGCCATGTGCTGATACAACTCAAAAAACATTTTATGTTTATCCGCCATTAGATATAAGCTTTCCACCAAACCCAAAACAATGCTTTAAAGGCAATGCATTTAATTTTAGTGTAACCGGAACATTCTTAGCAAACACAACTTATAGTTGGAATTTTTCATCTGCGGCAAGCCCGGGAACGTCAACACTTCAAAACCCTACAAGTATCACATATACAAACGCAGGTCTGTACTATGTTAAATTAATTGCAAAACAATCTGCGTGTATTGATTCGTTTATTGATACAGTGAGGGTAGTTGGCCGGCCTATTGCTAAAATAAGTAATTTACCTACAAGTTTGTGTAACCCCGCAACAGTGGCGTTCAGTAATGGAAGTAGTTGTGATCTGCCAATGACCTATTTCTGGCAGTTTAGTAATGGCAATACATCTACACTTTTTGAACCTACACAAATATTTACGCCAACAGGTGTTTACGGTGTAACTTTAAGTGCTATTACTACCAGTTTATGTATTGATACAAATGCAGTATCGGTAACCAACGTAACCGTCAATCCATCACCGTATGCCGGCTTTACTTTCTCGCCACAGGTAACAAGTATTTTTGATCCGGAAATAACTATTAACAGTAATGCAAGTTTTGATGTTTTATATTGGCAATATTTATTTGGCGATGGCACCGGCTCTTCTTTTCCATACGAAAAACATACATACCAGGATTATGGCGATTATTTGATAGAACAATTTGTTACAAATAAATTTGGCTGTAGGGATACTATACGGCAAGTAGTAAGAATATTACCAGAGTATAGGTTTTGGATACCAAATGCATTTACCCCCGATGAAAATTTATTGAATGATTATTTTATGCCAATAGCCATTGGCGTTGTTAACTATGAGTTTGATATATTTGACCGCTGGGGCGAAAAATTATTCAGCACAAAAAATCCGAAACAGGGTTGGAATGGTTTTTATAAAGGCTCGGAATGTAAACAAGATACATATGTATGGAGAATTACATTTAAAAATGTAGTTAACGAAAAAGACGAGGTACATTACGGGCACGTTACGTTACTTAAGAACCTCTGATAATCTCTTTTTTATTTATTACCCATACCAATAAGGGTATTAGCAATAAAGCACCATATGTTAAGATCTTATAATGATCGTAATAGGGATTAAGCATACCAAGCAATAATTTTAAATTAACGGATAAATAGATCAGGATCAACGATCCGCTAACAGTGAGCGCAGATGTTTTTGATAATTCATTCTTCTTTAAAATTAAATAAAGTAAAACGATAGCAAATGCAGGAACGGCAAACAAAAACGCATAATGTTGTTGATGTGGAAAGATAAGAGGGATCAATAATAATAAATAACTTATTTCGATATACTGATGCCAGAACGATCTTGCTTTAATAAATGGTTTCCACTTTAAAAAATAGACTGTGAACGCAGCAAGCGCAAGGCGTGTAAATAAAAGTAGTTTACCAAGTGTTGGAAGCGCTACATCTGCAATATTGCGTTTGTAGGGCAGAGCATAAACATCCGGCACATCTTTTACAAATAGCGTTGATAAAAGAGTAGAGAGGCCGTGAAAGCTTCTTTCTTCCACATCTAAAACATGGTTTTGATTAGAAGGATTAATTAAACCAAGCCATGTTTTTAATAAGCTCATATTATAATCATGTCCAATAAAAACAGATGGAGCAAATAAATAAATAGCATAAAACAAAACAGTAAATGCAAACGCTTTAAAATAACCCCTATAAATTAAATAAGGTAAAAACACAATAGGCAATAACTTAATATTTATACCTAAGGCAAGTATTGCCGCGCCACTAATAGGTTTGTTATTTGTGATAAGGTATAAACCATAAATACAGCACCATAATATGAGTAAGGTTATTTGAGAGCTGTGCATATTATCTAAAAACAAACGCAGCGAAAAAGCAAACACTAAAAAGATGAAAACAACTTTTTGTTTTTCATTCAACAAAGCCACAGCTTTGCTTTTAACAAGCATGTAAAACAAATTTATATAAATGCCTGTGTTTAAAAGCAGCCAGCAAAATTTTAACCAAAAGAAAGGAAGCGAGTAAACGGGTTTTAATAAAAGCGCGAATAGAACCGAATAAAAATAATGATAACCGTCAACGTATTTGTTTTCATAAAAATTCTCTCCAATATTAAGGTCACCGGTAGCGGATAAAAAAATATAAAAATCTCCTTTGTCACGCGCTTCTATAAAACAAAAAACGATCGCAATAAGAAATATTGCAAAAAACCATATTTTATTTTTAAAACGTGTCATTAATTGTAAAAGGTAAAAATAAACATCTAAATTTAGCTATTAAAACACTAACCTTATTGAAAAAGATGGTCGCATATTTTTTTAATGAATATAACTATAAGAGCCAAACTGTATATTTTAAAGTGCTTTTATATTTATTTTTAACGGTTAAAGTTATTTATTGGCTAAGTTATTACTCTTTGTTTTTTGGCGCTGATGCTATAGCGCTCATTAAGCCGGGCTCACTTGGAAGTGTAAGGAATCTCGCTTTTTTATTATATAACGATTCGGAAATTAATTTTGGCTATGTTTTTGTTTTCGGCACTTTATTGCTTCTGACATTAAGTTATTTTCTAAAAAAGATCCCTTTTATATTTGAATTTCTTCTTTGGTTTTCTGTTCTTAATATTCATAATAAAATATATCCCACATTAACCGGCGGCGATCTACTTTTAAATCAATTGCTTTTTTTTAATTGTTTTCTTGCTAAAACATATAGAACAGATTCGGGCACTCAAAATGCTTTTTCTACTTGTTTTCATAATTTTGGTGTTCTGGCCATTATCATCCAGGTTTGCTTTGTGTATTTTATTGCTGCTTTGTCAAAATTGTATAGTAATGATTGGTTAAGCGGAACGGCCACCGCTAATCTGGGTATGGTTAATCATTTTAATTTGTTTTCAGGCCCAATCATTAAAAACGAAATTTTAAACTACTGCATAAACTTTATTGTACTTGCTTATCAATTAACATTCCCTTTTTTAATTTGGGTAAATACGTTCAAAAAACTGTTACTTTTTCTGGGCATTTTTATGCATTTGTACATTGCCTTTATTACTGGCCTTGTAGGCTTTGGCATGATAATGATAATTGCCTACATATATTTCTGGCCTTTTAGGAAGCAAAATGCTTAATTTTTTATTATCTTTGCCACATGTTTACAAATGAGCAATTAAAAGACTTGAATGATCGCAGTGCCGCGTTGAGGGGGTTTCTTTGACTACGATAAGAAGAAACACGATCTTGAATTATTAGAAGAAAAGACCCTTGATCCAAATTTCTGGAACGATTCAAAGAAGGCAGAAAAAATCTTAAACGAAGTAAAACAAGTTAAATCCTGGACCGCAGCTTACGATAAATTACATCAGGAGCTTGAGGATTTGAACACCTTATACGATTTTTTTAAAGGTGGCGATGCCAGTGAAGAAGAAACGAATACCGAATACCTTAAAGTTTTAAAAGACTTAGAAGATATTGAATTTAAAAACATGCTTCGTGGTGAAGAAGATGCATTAAGTTGCATTCTCCAAATAAATGCCGGGGCCGGTGGCACCGAGAGCTGCGATTGGGCCAGTATTCTTTTACGCATGTACCAAATGTGGGCCGATAAAAACGGTTACAAAGTTACTGAATTAGATTATAATGCCGGAGATGCTGCAGGAATAAAATCTGTATCTATACAAATTGAAGGCGATTTTGCTTATGGTTATTTAAAAGGCGAGAATGGCGTGCACCGTTTAGTGCGTATCAGTCCGTTTGATTCGAATGCCAAACGCCATACAAGTTTTGCTTCTGTTTATGTTTATCCAATGGTTGATGATACAATAGAGATTGAAATTAAACCGCAGGATATTGAAATGAGCACTTCACGAAGTGGTGGTGCCGGTGGCCAAAACGTAAACAAGGTTGAAAGTAAAGTACAGTTATTACATAAACCAAGTGGCATTGTTGTAGTTTGCCAGGTAGAACGTTCGCAACTTGGAAATAGGGAGCGTGCCATGCAAATGTTACGCTCACAATTATATGAATTGGAAATGCGTAAACGTAACGAAGCTAAAAACGCGGTTGAAGATGGAAAGATGAAAATAGAGTGGGGCTCTCAAATACGCAGTTACGTGTTGCATCCGTATAAAATGGTAAATGATCATCGTACCGAATTTAAAATGACAGATGCAGAAGGAGTTTTAAATGGTAACCTGGATGAATTAATAAAAGTATACTTAATGGCCTTAGGCGGCAAACACTATCAAAAAACATAAACGTGCAACCAGTAAGAGCAAAAAAACATTTAGGCCAGCATTTTTTAAACGATGAAAACATCGCAAGAAATACTGTAGAGGCTCTTTTAGAAAAAGATAAAACTTCTTTTATTGTTGAGGTAGGACCCGGAACTGGTGTATTAACACAGTTTTTGATAAATACCGTGGACGATTTTTTAGCCATGGATGTTGACCAGGAATCGGTTGATTTTTTAAAAGTAAAATATCCCGATAAAAAAGATAAAATTATTTTTTCGGATTTCTTAAAAGCAGATCTTCAACAAGTGGCCGGACAAAAATTTAATGTAGTTGGAAATTTTCCTTACAACATTTCAAGCCAGATCATGTTTAAGGTTTTGGAAAATAAAAACTCTGTTGATTATGTTGTTGGTATGTTCCAAAAAGAAGTAGCTATGCGCCTTGCAGAGAAACCAGGCTCTAAAGTTTATGGTATTTTGAGTGTATTGTTACAGGCTTTTTATGAGATCGAATATTTATTTACTGTACATGAAAATGTTTTTACTCCACCACCAAAAGTAAAAAGTGCAGTAATACGTTTAACAAGAAATAATGTTCAGAAGTTGGATTGTGATGAAGATCTTTTTAAGAAAGTAGTGAAAACGACTTTTAATCAGCGCAGAAAAACAATCCGTAATTCGGTAAGGACCTTGTTTAATAATAATGAATTACGCCACCCGCTTTTAGATAAAAGACCTGAACAGCTTTCGGTAGCACAGTTTGTAGAGCTAACGCAATTTGTACAGGATCAGATGCCTAAATAAAGACCGGCAAGTTTTTTGCCTACAATTTCCTGCGATGCATTTTGAGAAATAAATTCAATCATTTTTTGAGAATCAAATTTTGTATTTCCTTTTAAGAAAAGATCTAATTCTTTTTCAAGGGTTGCTTCATCTTTTACAGCCACTAATTTTCCAAATTCATTAGTGATCATATTTGGTAATTGACCAACCTTGGTTGCAAAAACCGGTAAGCCTGTGGCAAGCGCCTCTAATACTACAACCGGCATACCTTCGTAATTACTGAATAGGATTAAGGCCTGGGCTTGTTGCATATAGATTGCAATTTCTGCTTGTGTTTTTTTACCGGTAAATGTTATATTCTTAAGCTGAAGTTGAGTGGCTTCTTTTTTGTAATAAGAAACTAATTCTTCTTCACCGCCAATTATTACAAGATCAAAATCATTTCCGGCAGCTTGTAATTTTTTTGATACGCGCAATGTTCCGCTAATGTTTTTTTCACGCTCAACAAGCGATGAAACATGTAAGAGTAAAGGTTTCTGGCTTTTTACACTTTTATTTTCTTTAAACAAATTTGTATCCACAACATTATAAAGCAATTCGTAATTTCCTTTTAAGCCGTGGCTAAGCATAGCTTGTTTTTGTTTTTCGGAAACGTAAAATATCTTTGCTGCAGAAGCCACTGCTTTTTTTGTAACATTCTTTACAATACCGCTTTTGTAATTGTCATCTTCCGGTAAATAGCCGCTCCAGTGTTCAACAATGGTGTGAGGGGCTTTAAAATGATCTTTAAATAGTGGTAAGGTCAAAGCAGCAGGAAAAATGACGTTTAATTGAATGGCTTTAACTTGTATATTCTCCTTTATTAATTCCTTTAATAATAATTTGTGTGCTTTTTTAAAACGAAGATATTTTATAAAAAAAGAAATTAAAGGTGTTGAGCTTTTTGGATATTCTAAAAGCCATTCTTCTAAATTGCCTTGCTTGGTTTTGGTTATTTTAAAATCTTCTGCATCATTTGTTGAATAAGCATATACAACAATTACGGGCATAAAATTGCTTAATGCCAATGCGTGATTTTTAATAAAAATGCCGTGATTTTTGTTTTGCGGTGTTGGATACCAGGAAGCTAAAAAGAGAATTGTCTGCTTATCTTGCGACATTATTTTTACTCAAGATTTATTTTTACCTCTAATAAAAACAAAGAGTATTTTTCGTTGATCGCTTCAAATGTAGGCGTTATCTTATTACCGCTTTTCATAGCAATAGTAATAAATCCAAGTCCGGCGCCACCTTTATCGCTTAATTCATTATTTTCAAGATGTTCCAGGTAATAAGCTTTTAAAACAGCAGGATCATCAAATGAATTTATTTTTTCTATTAAAGGTTTTACAACTTCAACTGATGCATTTGAAATAAGGTTTGCGGAAACGATCTTTACGATCTTATCAGTATGCGCTAATAAAAAGAAATTATGTTGTGAGCCTTTATCATCTTTGTGCCCGTGGATCAATTGATTTTGTAGGGACTCAACACAAATAAAAAAAACCTTTTTTACAACTTGTTTAGGAAAACTCTTGTCAAGGATCTTGCCTTCGATCTCACTTTCAAGCTTAGAAATTGTTTCGTTATTCAAAACACCATCATAGGCTAAAATTAATTCGCCAGACTGCGTAACATTTTTCACCTGCTTTGCAAAATGCAGATCAAAAAATTCTGATTCCTTATTTAAAGTTACACTCACTTAATTTATTTGAATAAACCGTTTAGTT
This sequence comes from Bacteroidota bacterium, assembly GCA_013816615.1. Taxonomy (GTDB): domain Bacteria; phylum Bacteroidota; class Bacteroidia; order B-17B0; family Aurantibacillaceae; genus Aurantibacillus. The sequence continues at coordinate 19,276 of JACDED010000035.1, read as the reverse complement.
CACCGTCAATCATTCTTATAACTTTACCAAGATCTTCTTTGTTCTCACTAAAATTAATATCATCTACATCTACCACCAATATTTTTCCTGATTCATATGATGTGCTCCATGCTTCATAACGCTCGTTCAATCTTTTTAAATAATCCAGGCGAATACTGTTCTCATAATCCCTTCCGCGTTTCTGTATCTGTTTTACTAAAGTAGGCACACTTGCTCTTAAGTAAATAATAAGATCGGGAGCTTTTATAAGACTTTCCATTAATTTAAATAACGAAAAATAATTATCGTAATCGCGCGAGGTCATTAAGCCCATCGCATGAAGATTGGGAGCAAAAATATAAGCATCTTCATAAATAGTTCTATCCTGAACTACTGAATGTTTGCCTTTTCTAATGTCCAATATCTGGTTAAACCTGTTGTTTAAAAAATACACCTGCAAATTGAATGACCAACGCTGCATATCTTCGTAAAAATCGTTCAAATAAGGATTATCGTCTGCATCCTCATAATGAGCGTGCCATTTGTAGTGTTTAGCTAGTAACGATGTTAATGTTGTTTTTCCTGACCCTATATTCCCTGCAATAGCAATGTGCATACGTTTCCTAAAATTTCTTAAAATAATAGACTAAATTAGATATTTAATCTACAAAAACAAAAATTTAATTGATAAAAATTAATTTTTATGAAAAAAAATAGATTTTTAGATCATTTACTGTTTTTGTCAGCTAAAAAATCAGCACATATCTTCTCAATTGCTTGATTTACAGGTGTAAAACCCTTCAAGAATACGGCTTTTATTTTGGTATTTGAGAAGGATTGCTTGTTTAGGCCTGCATATATTACCGGTTTTGTGATCCGGCGCGGTTTCCCAAAAAAAAGACATATAAATGAATCCATTATCCGTGCTAATTCGAGCATGCTCTTACCAGCATTGATACTGGGTTTTGAACGGTTCAACTTTGTTTGAATAGAGCTAAGGATCTCTTTAAAGGAATAATTTTCTTCGATTAAAATATAACGGTTCGCAAATAAGCGCTTTTCTACGAGCTCTATCATACAGGCTGCAACATCAGGCGCAGCAATGTATCCGGCAATTCCATCCGTATAAAATTGGTTGCCTTTATAACATACATTAAATAATTGCGAACTACTTTGGTCCCAAAATCCTGAAGATAAAATAACACCCGGATTTACAATTATAGCGTTTAATCCTTCTTCAATGCCGCGCCAAACCTCTCTTTCACCGCTATATTTACTAATAGCATAATCGCTTTCTTTACCGGACGATTTCCAAAAAACGCTTTCATTTAAAGGCAGTATATAATCAGAATTGTTTACGGTTGCAATTGAGCTTACATGGCAAAGCGCGCCGACCTTCTTCTGCATACAGGCATTTACAACATTTGCGGCCCCACCTTCGTTTATTTGAAAAAGCTTTTTGCGATCTGCTTTATTAAATGATACAAAGCCCGAACAGTTATATACATTTGAAATTCCTTCCAAAGCTTCTTCGATCGAATAAACATCGGTAACGTCAATATCTACCCATTTTATTTTTTCGAAAAGCTGTTTGTATTTAGGATCGTAATAGGAAAATAGCTTTTCTACCTTTTTAAGATCGCTGGTTTTTTGTTTACCGGCAATAACAGGCTGGTTGTTTTGCAAGAGCTTTAAAACAACATGACCTCCTAAAATTCCTGTAGCGCCTATTACTAAATTCAAAATTTATTTATTTAAGCAAAGGTTATTTTTTGCAAACTAAAAAACAAAACACTCTGCACTATTAATCCTAAAAAAAAGCCTAAGTATAATTGCGCCGGCTTATGCTCGTGTAATACTAAACGGGCACAACCAACAAGGCCTGCAATAATAATAACCGCAATATAATAAGGTGTCATATCAAACTTAATTAAATAAGATACCGAGATTAAAATGCCCAATACACCACCAAGCCCAACCATGTGCGCACTGATCTTATATTTTAAATTTATAATGGTTGTTATTAAAATGCAAACGGCGCCGCCAATTACAAAAAGTTTTATGCTGTTCCAGATATTAATATCCATCATAAGATAGAACAAACCAAAATAAAACATAGCGGTAATAAATAAAGGAAAGGTTCTGTCTTTTTGATTAGAAAGCGTGAGGTTAGGAATACGTTTTAACTTCACTAAAATGTAAATATTCAATACCGGGAAAACAAAAGAGAACATAAACACAATAAGTGAGATGCGCCACTTTGTTTCAAAAGGTGTTAGGTAATCATAAACTGTATTGTGAATACCAAAAAAAAGCAGCAGGCACATGTATGTTGCCATTAGCAACGGATGCATAAGAACAGAAATTACAAGTGCAAAATTTTTCAAGGTTTATGATAATAGATTAGACAATTCGGTTATTTCTTTTCCCGCATCTTTATTTTTATAAATAATATTGTAAACAGCATTTGTTATTGGCATGTGCACATTGTATTTTTTATTTATTTCATAAACACATTTCACTGCATAATACCCTTCGGCTATCATATTCATTTCTAATTGCGCGCGTTTAACGCCATAGCCTTTTCCAAGCATAGTGCCAAACATACGGTTGCGGCTAAACTGTGAGTAGGCTGTTACCAAAAGGTCACCAAGATAGGCAGAAGCTTTTATGTCCCTGTCGATCGGATGTACTTCATCTACAAAGCGTTTTATTTCCTGGATAGCATTGCTTACAAGTACTGCCAAAAAATTATCACCATAACCTAGTCCATGGCAAATGCCACCGGCAACGGCTATTACATTTTTTAAAACTGCAGAATATTCGGTACCATAAATATCATCACTTACGGATGACTTTAAATAACGGCAATTCAATAAATTACTTAATGTTGTTGCATTCTCTGTATTTTGAGAAGCAATGGTCAGGTAGCTTAATTTTTCCATCGCTACTTCTTCTGCATGACAAGGCCCTGTGATAACGCCAATGTTTTGAAAAGGAACATTATAAACCGTATTTAAATATTCACCAACAATTAAATTGTGTTCGGGTACAATACCTTTAATAGCAGAAAAAATAATTTTACCCACAAGATCTTTTTCTTTTAGATCTGCGAATGAAGTATTTAAAAATGCAGAAGGAATTGCAAGAATAATAAAATCAGAATTTTTAATACACTCAGAAACAGAAGTAAAAAAAGTTATTTTAGAAATATCAAATTCAACAGAGCTTAGATATTTTGGATTGTTGTGGTGTTCTTTAAACAGGTCAATATCTTCCTGCTTGCGAATAAACCAGTTTATTTTTGAAGTATTATTAAGAAGTAACTTTGCCAGTGCTGTTGCCCAACTTCCGCTACCAATAATTGCTATACGAGGCGCCATGTAAGAGCGTGTTTAAATTTTTGTTTGAAGTTACACAAAAATAATATCATCATCATTTAAATTTCCAGACCCCGCAAAGCGGTTATAAACCCGGGCTAAAGTGATCACATCTTTTTTACAATATTTAGCTATTTTTTCAAGATCTTTTTCTTCGTAAAATGTTTTGGCAACCATGCTGCCATCTATTTCATCCTTAGGCGAAGGAATTCCTAAAACATGCGCTAAAAGATTTAAAGAACTAAAATTCTTAACGTCCCCAAATTTCCAAAGATCCATAGTGTCAATATGTTTTACTTCCCATGGGCGAAGGCCCTGGATCTGTAATATTTTTGGAAGCGGTAAATTATTAATTAAAAAGCGACGGCATAAAAAAGGAAAATCAAACTCTTTACCATTGTGTGCGCATAATAAATGACTGTAAGTATTGAAATGTGTTTTTAATAATTCGGAAAATTGATTCAAAATTTCCACTTCGTTATCTGAAGCAATCACTTTTACACGAAATTTCTTTTGATTGTAAAAACCAAGGCCAATGCATACAATTTTTGCAAACTCTGCATAAATACCGGCCTTGTTGTATTGTTGCTCGGGCGAGATCTCTTTATTGTACTGCCATTTTTTATTCCACAGATCTTGTGAACTCTCATCCAGATCGCTGTATTTATAGGTTACCGGAACAGTTTCGATATCTATAAAAAGTATTTTTTCTATTTCGCTTGCTGCCATAATTTTATTCTTGATCGTTATAATCTTCAGGGGTAATTACAAAAGAGTAGATAAACTTACCGTCTCTGTCTCTGTAATAATATTCAAAACTCGACTTAATACGTTTTAGTTCGTTTAATTCTGCATTTGTTTTAATGGTGTTGATAATTCCAGGTCTTAAAGCCCTGTTAAACTGCGCGGTGTCAACTCTGGCGGCAAATAAATTAATAAGCCTGTATTTGTAAACGATAGTGTTGCCGTTCTTAATTTCAATGCCATCCATTTGCGTTTCGGCATCTATCATCATAGGGCATTTTTCGTTAAACTTCATCACTACTTTAATAGCCTTGTTATCTATTGCTTCAGAAGATTGGCAGGCAGTAAAAACAAAACTTAAAATTATAATGGCAGAGGCCAGCAATTTTTTCATAGACTTTAAAAATATCAATTAATCTAATAGAAACAAAAAAAGCCCCGCAGTTTTTGCGAGGCTTTTGTATTTAAGTGAGATTATTTTACCTCTGCGTATTTTTTAGCAATAATGTCTTTTGTTTCACTTGTTGTTTTAAGTTCTTTTTCAAGTGCTGTTACATCTTTGTTTTCTTTTTTTGCAATTTCTAATTGTGCTTTCAATGCTTTTTCTTTTCCTTCCCAAACGGTTAAAATATCCTTAATGCCCTTTGCCGCGCTAAATTTTGTAAATCTGTTAGCGCCTTTCCCCAAGATATGAAGATCTCCAACTGCGATAATTGCAGATGTTGATGTGGAGCAACGTTTAGCAGTTTTAGCGTACATGCCAATAAAGCCCATTAATTCAAAACCATTAAATTGTTTTATATTATTTTGAAAGAAAACCAATTGTTCGTCGCTGCCATGATTTGAATATAATTCTGCCACTGGAAACAAAACATCTTTGCCACCTTCGTTCTCAAAAGTTTTTGCTTTTTCCATTGCTAATTTTGGATCATACTTTGCAATAGCATCTAAACCTTCGCCACAAATAGCATACGATTGCTCATTAAGTGCTTTTAGATTCAGCGCTTTTATATCTGCGTCAGCAGCAAATTTTTTATTTAAAACGTTCAATGCTTTTGCACGTGTTCTTGTTTTTTTATCAGTATTGTAAATAGAAATTAAAGTGGTTTTTACTTCCGGTAATTTATCTACAGGTGCCTCACCTAACTTTGCAATAGCGAAATTTCTTATTACATGGTATTTATCATTTTCTGCGGCCCATTTAAAAAGTGCATAAACATTAGCATCTGCCAGTTTTGAATCCAGTTTTTTCAAACTTTCATAACGGTCTTCAAACAAAGGTGCATTTTTGTATTGGAAGATATATTCTTCCTGTGTTTTTTCATAATCAAGGTTGCATAACAATTGTCTTTCAGCATCAAAATTCACTAATTGTGGTTGACCACTTGTTTTAATATTAAAAGTTTGTTTTGCATCTGTAACCACAATATGGGAACGCTCTGCTTTTCCATTTACATAAACATCTATTTCAAGTGGTAAAATGTATAAAGGATATTTTTTAAAATTTTGTGTTTGCTCAACAGTTAATTCTAAATTATTGGTTGCAGCATTGTAGTTTTTTGTAAACGTAATAAATGGGCGTCCGCGACTCAAGAACCATTGGTTAAAGAACCAGTTAAGATCCTGTCCGGTTGTTTCTTCAAAAGCCAAACGTAAATTGTGGATCTCTGCCGATTTGAATTTATTGGTCTCTAAATAATTTTTTAAAGAGGCATAAAATGCATTGTCTCCAACAACCTTGCGTAACATGTGTAATACTTGTCCGCCTTTGTTGTAGCTAAAACCATCAAACATATCTTCACGCTCCTCATAATTAAAACGGATAAGATTTACTTCTTTATCAGACGCCATGTAACCTTCGCGGCTATTGTAATGATGGTAATCGGCAGCATCTCTTCCGAATTTATATTCTTCCCACATATACTCACCATAAGTAGCAAAACTTTCGTTTAATGGTAAATTGCTCCAGCTTTCGCAGGTAACAAGATCGCCAAACCATTGGTGAAATAATTCGTGTGCAATAATTGAATTTCCTTTTATACCATCAAGTGTTTCGCGTGTTGTTTGATACACTGCAAAATCACCATGCAATGTTGCGCTTGTATTTTCCATAGCGCCACTTACATAATCACGTACTGCAATTTGGGCGTATTTTGGCCAGGCATATGGCACTCCAAGTTTTGATGAATAAAATTCGATCATTTCTTTAGTGTCTCTAAAAATAGCTTTAGCGTGTGCTTCGTATTCTTTTTCTACATAATAACTTACTTCTTTCCCTCTCCACGGTTCATCAACAACTTTTTTAAATTCACCAACCGCCATCATAGCTAAATAAGGTGCATGGGGCTCATCCATTTTCCAATGATCTGTTCTTGTTCCATCAGCATTCTTTTTTGCGTCAACCAACAAACCGTTAGATAGGGTAGTAAATTTCTGTTCAACGGTCATAAAGATCTCCTGGGTCATTTTTTCGTTCGGACTATCAATGGTTGGAAACCAGGCAGAGTTAGATTGTGTTTCACCCTGCGTCCATATTTGCGGCATTTTATAAACATTTTCTCCGGTTGGATTTATAAAGTATAAACCCTTATCGCTGCTAATAGCACTGCTGCCACCTGATTTTAATTCGTTTGGTTTTGAAATGTAAACGATCTCAACATAATATTTTTCTTCGTTATTAAATATTCTTCCAAGATTTATTTTCAACGAATCATTTTCATAAGAATAGGAAGCGTTTTTTATTGGTATTAACGATGCAGCGGCCGGCTCATAAATTTTAGTGCCTTCTTTGCTTTTTGTTGGTGGTTGGATTATTTCGGAAACAACAATACTTTTAATATCCATGCCACGTGCATTTAAATACAGCATATTTGTTGGATAGAAATAGGGCTTTGACAATATCAACGCTTTACCATTCATGCGCGAGTTGGTCCAGTCAAAATTTACATCCAAACGTGTATGAATAATATCAGTTGTGCGTGGGTTAGAGCCGCGGTAGGTTTCTTTTTTTGGAGGATCGTTTGCAAGTACGCTAATTGTATCCAGTAAAATAGCGGGCTCATCTATTACTGCTGTGGTAGTAGCTTTTTTAGTGTTATGGCAGGCTGTAATAAGAACAAAGGCAGCGGCTGCAGAAATTAAAATACGTGAGGTCATTTTTAAATAATTAGGTTGTAAAAATGTAATTAATTTATTGAATACCAAAATATTAAAAACAATTTAGTGCTAATGGAGGATTTTGATGATAAGCGACCGAAAAGATTGATTACGAAAGCAATTGGTAGGCGCCAAAAGCTGATAAATAGGCCAATGCCGACATAAATACCAATTGAACAACAACCCAGGCCCAGCTTTTTGTTTCGCGTTTAACTACGGCAATTGTGCTCATACACTGTAAAGCAAAAGCATAAAATAAAAGCAAGGACCAGCATACAGCGGGTGTATAGCGTAGTGCGCCATTCTCATCTTTTTCGGTTAATAGTTTTTGTTTTATGCCCTTATCATTGTCTTCATCATTAGCCTGGTAAATGGTTGCCATGGTGCCTACAAATACTTCGCGGGCAGCAAAAGAGGTTATTAATGCAATACCAATTTTCCAGTCGTAGCCCATAGGTTTTATGGCCGGCTCAATAAATTGCCCAAATTGCCCAATGTAGGAGTGTTGTAATTTTTGCGTTTCTATTTTTTTTAATTCTTCCGAATTTTTTGTTGTACTATTATTTTCAAGCGCCACCTGTTGTATTTCTAAGGCTACAAATTTATGGCTTACACCATGTGTGCTTAAAAACCAAAGTACTATTGAAATAGCTAAGATCACTTTTCCTGCTTCTTTAATAAATACTTTAACTTTTGAGAAAACCATAATGCCAATGTTCTTGGCTTGTGGCCAGCGATACACGGGTAATTCCATTACAAAAAAAGAAGATTCTTTTGTTTTTAAAATTTTCTTTAATACAAAAGCGGTAAGCAATGTTACTACAAATCCTAAAAGATATAATAAAAATAATACAGCACCTTTTGAATTAAAGATCCCTAAAAATTTACTGTTAGGGTAAAGCACCGAAATAAGCAAGGTATAAACGGGTAAACGTGCAGAGCAACTAATAATGGGTAAAATAAAAACGGTTATTAATCTTTCTTTTGTATTGCTAATGGCGCGGGTTGCCATAATAGCGGGCACTGCGCAAGCTGTACCACTAATTAACGGAATTACAGATTTACCATTCAATCCAAAGCGGCGCATAATTTTATCCATTATAAAACTGGCGCGTGCCATGTAACCACTGTCTTCTAAAAAACCAATAAACATAAATAAAAATGCAATTTGTGGAATGAACATAACCACGCCGCTAATGCCGGCAATCAATCCATTTACAATAAGATCGTTCAATTGGCCCTTTGGTAAATTGTCATGGATCACTTCACCTAAGTTTAAAAAGGCAGTCTCTATCCAGTTCATGGGGGCTTCAGAAATGAAGAAGATAAACTGAAAAACGAGGAATAACACTAGTAATAGAATAAAATAACCGTATACCTTATGTGTTGTAATGGCATCAATTTTAGAAGTTATTTTTTTAGAAGATAACTGTTCGGGGCTTTGTACATTTTTTTTAATAATGTAATTGATTGTATTAAAGCGATAGATCTTATCTGCATTTTCAAGCTGCGTTGTTTCCTTATTTTTTACGGAAGCAAGCGTGGCTGAAATAAAATGTTTATAGTTATTATATTCTTTAATGTAAGCGGCATTAAGATCATAAAACAAACTCTCGCTCACTTTTGCATTTACAATTGCTTCTTTTAGGTTTAAAAAACCTATTTGCCTGCGCGAGTCTAAGGGAATGATTTTTACACCTAAAGTTTGTTGAAGCTCTGCAATATTTATTTTTATGTTTTGTGCTTCGGCCTCATCTATCATGTTTAAAGCAATAACTGTTTTAAACTTAAGATCTAAAAGTTGTGTTGCTAATAATAAATTACGTTTAAGGTTAGAGGCATCAACTACTATAACAACAACATCAATGCTCTCCTTTTCATCCAGCAACGTTTTGCAGGCAATTTCTTCATCGTTTGATTTTGGAAAAAGGCTGTAAATGCCTGGCAGATCAAGAATGGAAAGATCTATTTTACTACCGTTATATAAAAAATTGGTTTTGCCTTCCTGCCTGTCAACCGTAACGCCGGCGTAATTGCCGGTTTTTTGAGATAAGCCTGTTAAGCCATTAAAAATACTTGATTTGCCTGCGTTGGGATTTCCAAGCAAAGCAACTTTTAAATAATTATTTTGCTTAGTATCCGACAAAAATTTATGCCACTAGTTCTATTATCACAGCAGCAGCTTCATCTTTGCGAAGACTTAATTCATAGCCTGCAATATTAATAGCCATAGGGCAGCCCAATGGCGCCGTTTTAGAAAGACTAACCAATTCGCCGGGCAAACAACCCATCTCAATTAATTTTGAGCTAAGGGCGTCGTTGGCAAAAGACATGATAATAGCCTTTTGGCCTGCTTTAAGATGATCTAAAGAGTTCATAAATGAAGTATAAATGTACGGTTTTTAGAGCTTTTACCTATACCTTAAATATGGTAGCTATTGATAAATTATGCTTTTTTAATATTAATAATCGTTTAAATTTGTTTTTGCGCGCCATGCTAAAAACCACAAAATATAAAAACGAGAAGGTTACTTTTTTTGATAAAGGAAAAGGGAAAGTTGTTGTGCTTTTACATGGTTATTTAGGTTCGCATAAGATCTGGGAAAAGACCATTAATAATCTTTCGAGATCTTACAGGGTAATTGCAATTGATCTTCCGGGCCATGGCAATACAGAGTGTGTGGGTTATGCGCACAGTATGGAATTAATGGCTAAATGTGTAAAATCGGTTATGGATTTTTTGCGATTAAAAAAATATGCGATCATTGGCCACAGTATGGGTGGTTACGTGGCGCTTGCATTTGCCGATCTGTACCCTGATCATTTGAAAGGCCTGTGTTTGTATCATAGTACTTCTTATGCAGATAGTGAAGAAAAGAAAAAAGACCGCCTTCGCGCAATAAATGCAGTAAAAGCTAATCGCGGTATTTATACAAAAGCAACTATAAAAAATTTATTTGCCACAAAAAATTTAAAATATTTAAAAGAAGAGGTTGCCTTTGCAACTGAAATAGCAAAACAAACACCAAAAAAAGGTATTATTGCTGCATTGCATGGTATGAGAGACCGCCCAAGACGCGACATTATTTTAGGCCTGGTTGAATATCCTATAATGATGGTAATTGGAGAAGAAGATAATATATTGCCTTATGATCAATTATTAGAGCAGGCAGAATTTATAAAAAACAAAAGTGTTTTGTATTTAGAACACGATGGACATTTTGGTTTTTTGGAATCGCCAAGAGAGAGCAACAAAGCTTTACGAAAATTTTTAAGAAAAGTGTTTTGATCAAACCACTAAGGGCTCATTATTTTTAGCCACGAATTTCACTAATTAGCACTAATACTTTTTCCTGCGTTGTTTGGTGGAAATAATTATTCACAACAATGTTGTTGTGAATAATAAAAATTCCACAAAACATAATAATTTAATACTAGCAAGCCATATAGATTTGTGAAAATTAGTGTGATTAGTGGCGCTTATTTTGAGTTACTTCTACAAACGTTGTTTTACTGCCTCAAACAAAACAATACCCGATGCCACTGAAACATTTAACGATGCTATTTTGCCAACCATTGGTATTTTTACTTCCACATCGCTGCGTTTAATGTACTCGTTGCTAATTCCGTTTTCTTCGCTGCCAACAATTATAGCACTTGGCTTTGTAAAATCAGCCGCATAAATTAAGTTGTCTGTTTTTTCATGACAGGAAACAATTTGCAAACCACTTTCTTTTAAATAGTCAAGTGTGTTCTTTAAATTATCTTCGCGGCAAACTTTTATCCTGTGTAACGCACCGGCACTGGTTTTTATGGCATCGCCCGTAATTTGCGCAGCTCCGCGGCTTGGAATAATAATAAAATCCACGCCGGCACATTCGGCACCACGCGCAATAGCTCCAAAATTCCTTACGTCTGTTACACGATCAAGTATCAACACCAAAGGGATCTTTCCTTTTTCAAAAACGCCTGCTAAAAGCTCTTCAGTATTGTAATAATTTATTTCAGTTAAATAAGCTACAACGCCTTGATGGTTCTTCTCGGTAATGCGCTTTAACTTTTCAGGCGGCACAATTTGAATAGGCACCGTTTGCCCTTTTAATGCGGTGCGCAGTTGATGATATAATTCGTTAGATAAGCCTTTTTGAATAAATATTTTTTCAATGTCTTTTCCTGCTTCCACTGCTTCAAGAACAGCGCGGGTACCAAAAATTAAGTTGTCTTCTTCCATTAAGGGCAAAGTACTTAAAATTTAACGCATTTAACAAGTCAAATCCACAATAAAGTAAATGAATTGTGTTTGGTAAATCCTCCTTTACTCGTATCTTTGCTTAAATTTAGAGGATGGACGCAGCACTGCATAAAAAAGTTGAAGACGCATTGGATTCTATTCGCCCTTATTTAGAGGCGGACGGAGGTAATGTAGAAGTTATAGATATTACAGATGGAAGCATTCTTAAATTAGAATTAAAAGGCGCCTGCAAAACCTGTACCATGAGTCATATGACCATGAAAGCAGGAATAGAGGAAACTATCAAACGCGCTGTTCCCGAAATAAAAGAAATTATCTCTGTCAATTAATACAATTTATGAAGTTAACACAAAAGCTTTCTCAAAGTAAGAAGCCGCTATTTTCTATTGAAATTCTCCCACCTTTAAAAGGAAAAAGTATACAAAGCATTTATGATGGCATCGATCCTTTAATGGAATTTAAGCCGGCGTTTGTTGATGTAACATATCATCGCGAAGAATACATTTACAAAAAACGCGATGGAGGCTATTTAGAAAAAGTAAGTATTCGTAAACGTCCTGGTACGGTTGGTATTTGCGCTGCTATTATGAATAAATATAATGTTGAAGCAGTACCACATATTATTTGCGGCGGTTTTACGAAAGAAGAGACTGAAAATGCTTTAATTGACCTTCAGTTCTTAGGAATTGATAATGTATTGGCTTTACGTGGCGATAGCATTAAAACAGAACCTGCTTTTGTACCTGAGCCGGGCGGACATGCTTATGCATTGGATCTTGTAAAACAAATTACAGAAATGAATCGTGCACAATACCTGGATGAAGAGATGAAAGATGCAGCACCCACTGATTTTTGTATTGGTATTGCAGGTTATCCTGAAAAACATTTTGAAGCACCAAATATGATCAGCGACCTTAAATATTTAAAAGCAAAAGTAGAAGCAGGTGCTGAATATGTTGTTACACAAATGTTCTTCGACAATAAAAAATATTTTGATTTTGTAAAATTATGTCGTGATAACGGTATTACGGTTCCAATTATTCCGGGTTTAAAAATACTGAGCACTAAAAAACAAATTACAACGCTTCCTAAGATTTTTCACATCGATATTCCTCAACCTTTTTATGAAGAGTTAGAAAAATGTAAGGATGATAAAGCCGTTAAGGAAGTAGGTATTCAGTGGTGTATTGAACAAAGCAAAGAATTGATAAAAGCTAATGTACCGTGCCTGCATTTTTATACAATGGGTACTTCTGAGGCTACTAAAAAAGTAGCGAAGGAAGTATTTTAATGGATTACAATTTTTATACAGGCGAAGTTTTATTGATCGATAAACCCTATACCTGGAGCAGTTTTCAGGCGGTAAACAAATTAAAGCACGCTATAAAAAATCATCCTTCTTTTATGGTAGATGGTGTAAAAGTAAAGCCAAAAATTGGCCACGCTGGTACACTTGATCCTTTAGCAACAGGTTTATTAATTGTTTGTACCGGTAAAAAAACAAAGACCATTAATGATCTAATGGGAATGGAAAAAGAATACACGGGCACATTTTTATTAGGAGCAACCACACCGTGTTACGATCTTGAAAAAGAAGTAGACAAAACATTTCCAACCGAACATATTACATTAGAAGCAATTCAACAAACAGCAAAAGATTTTACAGGCATATTACAACAAGTACCACCAATTTTTAGCGCCGTAATGATAAATGGCAAGCGGGCTTACGAAATGGCAAGGGCGGGTGAGGAAGTGGAGATGAAATCGCGTGAAGTAGAAATTAAAGAATTTGAGATCATATCTGTCAATATGCCAAGCGTTAGTTTTAGAATTGTGTGCAGTAAAGGAACATACATTCGCAGTATTGCCCGCGATTTTGGTTTAGCATTAAACAGCGGTGCTCATCTTACAGCGCTTTGCCGTACGCGCATTGGCGACTTTAAACTATCAAACGCAGTAACGCCGCAGGAATTTGCGGAAAAATTTGCGAACCTTTAAGCCACAGATTGCACAGATGCCGCAGATTTTTCTTCAAAAGACTTAAATACTAAGCATTAACACAAAAAACAATCTGCGTAAATTAGTGAAATCTGTGGCAAAAAAATTTGGGTTAAATATTCAGGAAATGTAAGAACTCGTTCAAACGGTCTTTCATTCCTGTTTCATAATCGCTGTGGCTATAAGTAGCTTTGATAATATAATTGTAGCGATTAAATGTTTGTATGATACTCGAAAGGTCTTCGCGGTTAACTTTAATGGTCACTTCCAGTTTCATACTATCAGGTTGAGATGAAACGTGTAAGCTTAAAATTTTAGCGTCGTTGCCTTCAATAATATTTCCAATTTGTGTAACCGAATAATCGTTTTGATTTAATTCAAGAACTATAACACCGCCCGGATTTTGTACCGAGATCATGGTACTTAAATTTTGCACAATGCCTTTTAAAGTAATACAACCTTTGTATTTTTCATCTTCATCTAAAACCGGTATAAGCGTTAGATTTAAGCTGGTCATTAATTTTACCAGTTCATAAGTGTGTTGGTGTAAATGAATAGCCGGGCGCATTAAATGCAATTTGCTGGCATCAATGGTTTCTTCAGGATGATTGTAATCCATCAAATCAGTTTCAGAAACAACGCCAATTAACTCACGGTCTTTTACAACCGGTAAGTGCGATACTTTAAACTGTTCCATCCAGTCCAAAGCAAGCTCAACCGTATCGGTGGTTTTAAGTGGTGGAATTTCGTCCGTTATAAGATCAACAACTAACATATTTCTTTCTCAAATTTATGTAAATTAATTAGCTTTACTATTGATTTTAGCAAAAAGTAACAAAACATTAATTACCTCAAAATGACTAAATTAAGCGTAAACATTAATAAAATAGCCACTTTGCGCAATGCGCGTGGTGGTAATATTCCGGATGTTATTAAGGCCGCACAACAAATAGAAAGCTTTGGTGCTAATGGTATTACTGTGCATCCACGACCGGATGAAAGACATATTACTTATAAAGATGTGCGTGATCTGAAACCGATCTTAAAAACAGAATTTAATATCGAAGGCAATCCAAAAGAACAAAAATTTGTTGATCTTGTTTTAGAAGTAAAGCCCCAACAGGTAACACTGGTACCTGATGTACAAGGGCAAATAACCAGCGATCATGGCTGGGATACAATTAAGAACAAAGAGTATTTAAAAGAAATGATAGCCTTGTTTCAAAAAAATAATATTCGTACTTCTATTTTTGTTGATGCAAATTTAGAAATGGTAAAAGGCGCCAAAGAAACCGGTGCAGATAGAATTGAATTATATACTGAAGAATACGCGCGTTTATTTTTTACTGAAAAAGAAAAAACAATTTTACCATTTACTGCAGCCGCAAAATTAGCGGGCGAGTTAGGATTAGGTGTAAACGCGGGCCACGACCTGAGTTTAGACAATCTTAAATTCTTTAAACAGAATGTTCCAAATTTATTAGAAGTGTCAATAGGACATGCATTAATTAGCGATGCTTTATATTTGGGATTAGAGAACACAGTGCAACTATATTTACGTCAACTTAAATAATTTGTCATTCCGGCCTTGAGCCGGAATCTCAGTTCTCTTGTAATGATCTATTGAGGGCTGAGACCGTGAATAATAAAGAAAAAGAAAATGAAATTAGCATACAGAGAATTCGGACAAGGACAACCATTAATTATTATGCATGGTTTATTTGGACAAAGCGATAACTGGAATACGCTGGCAAAACAATTTGCAGAAAAAGGTTTGCATGTTTTTACGTTAGATCTTCGTAACCATGGTCTTTCACCACACAGCGATGTTTGGAATTATGAAGTGATGGCTGATGATTTAAAAGAGTTTATTGACGAGCATCAATTAAAAGATCCGATTATTTTAGGCCATAGTATGGGTGGAAAAGTAACCATGTTCTTTGAATTAAAATATAAAGGCATTGCTGCAAAAATAATTGTAGCTGATATTTCGCCACGCGCTTATGAACCGCACCACGATGATGTATTGAAAGCACTGAATGCTGTTGATTTTACACAAATAAAAAATCGTAAAGAAGCCGAAGCAGTTTTAAATACTTATTTAAGCGATTTTGGCACTAAACAATTTTTATTAAAGAATATTTATTGGCGTGATACTGAAAATAATATTATGGATTGGCGCTTTAATTTAAAAACAATTACAAAAAATTATAATAGCATTGGCGTTGCTGTACCCAATGGCAATAGCAATGTTTCAACTTTAGTAGTGCGTGGGGAAAGGTCAAATTATATTGAAGAAAGTGACCTTGCGGATTTTAAAAAACATTTTCCAAATTTTAAATTAGAAACTGTTTTAGGTTCCGGCCATTGGATACATGCAGAAAAGCCAAAAGAATTTTTTGAAGTAGTGATGTTGTTTATACGTTCGATGTAAAAAAATAAAAAAAATTTCATCATAGTTTTTTTGGGCGTGTCCCTTCGGGTCGGGCTTTCGCCACTCGCTTTTTTTACTTGCCTTCCGGCTCATAAAAAAGAGCTCAAACAAAGGCTCTATCCCTCACGCTTATAGCACGTATACGATTGTAGTGAAAAATCCCTTTTGAGAGTTACGAGCACAAGGATTGAAACGAAAGCGCAGAGTGCTTTTGAGCGGACCTGTGCGTTGACTTGTGTAAGCGCGGGCCGAAGGCAAGCCACAATAAAAAGTAAGTTAATCTTACAATTCTAGTGTTTTTTTACATTCACCGTCTCTTCAGATAATACAAAGTCTTTTTTATCAGGCTTTGTAAAAAGCTGTTTCCACTTTAATGTAAAAATACTTTTAAGTATTGTTATGATAGAAGAAAAAGAATAAGGCTTTGGTACATATAAATTCGCGCCTTTTTGATACGTCTCATTAATATCCTGTTCGCTTGTAGAGGTGGTGTACATTACAGTGGGTATGTCTTTCAGCTCTTCATCTTCTTTAATTTCCTCAAGACACTCTTTACCATTTTTTCCTGGCATATTAATATCCAAAAAAATAACATCAGGGTTAGGAATTGTAGGGTCGTGAAGAGCATCCATCAAATCCTGGCCGTTATTTTTTGTTGTTAATTCTGTTGGAATGTATGTATGTTCAAGCGCTTCTTTAAATAAGTGCTGATCATCTTTATCATCATCTGCCAAGATAATTTTTATAGGATCTTTTTTATCCTTTTCGTTGTCCTTTGGCTCTTCTTTATCTTTCATGCGAAATGTAAAGATAAGGCGAAAAATATGAATTAATTCATGTTTCGTAAATTTAACAAACACACAATTTTAGCGGTTTTTTCATATAGTTAATCTGCAATAATAACGCTTATAACAGGTTTAAGCCCTTTAAAAAAGAACCTATCTCTTCGCCTTTAGGCAATAAAAAAGCGCTGATGCCGCATTCGCCCGCACCTTTAACATGTTGTATAGAATCGTCAATAAAAACGGTTTCTTCCGGCTTAAGATCATTTTGCTTTAATACAAATTCAAAAATTTCTTTATTGGGTTTGCGCATACCCATGCGGCAAGAGTAATATACCTCATCAAAATAATCGTTAAAGTTTTTTACACCATGGTGCTGGTAAAGATCGTGTTCAAAAGCGGCAATGTGTGGCTCACAGGTATTGCTTAATAAAAAGGTATTATAGTTCTGTTTCATTTTTACCAATACATCCAGGCGCTTTTCCGGAACATCCAGCAGCATAGCATTCCAGGCATTTAGTAATTCATTTTCCGGCCCCTCGTAACGTATTTGTTTACGGATCTCAGTAAAAAATTCTTTGGTAGAAATAAGGCCTTTATCAAAATTATCAAACAAAGCATCCTGCGAAGCCTGTGTGTATATGGCTTCAAATGGCATATAGCTGAGCTTATTAAATTCAGATATGGTTTTATTGGTATCTAAATTTATGATAACGCCACCAAGGTCGAAAATGATATTTTTAATATGTTGCACGTTTTAAAATTAGTAAAAAAGTTTAATCTCCTCATTTTTAGGACATCAATTCGTTATTCTCCGCAAAATGCGGAAAAAACAGGAGTTGTATTTGCGCGTGGAATGGAATATAGTATGATTTCTACTGGTAAGGTTATTGCAGGTATTATAATATGGATAATAATACCGAGTATAGCCTTAAAGGGTTAAACTGGCTTAATTTTTTTCTTGCTATTGTATCAACAGGTGTTGGCTCATTTTTAGTTGTTTATTTATCGTCGAACCTTAAGTGGAGTTCTTCTGATATTGGTATTGCCATTTCGGCTATGAGTTTTGCCACCGTTATTTGCCAATCTCCGGCAGGTTTTTTTGTTGATAAAACAAAATATAAGCGTTGGGTAATCATTCTTCCATCTATTGTTATAGCAATTGCAGCACTCTTTATGCAGTTATTCCCGGCATTTTCCGTAATTCTTACAGGGCGCATAATTATGGGCATTGCCGCCGCATTTTATGTACCCGGCCTTATTGCCCTGGCGCAGGGCCTTACCGGCAAAAACAATTTTGATAAAACAATAAGTAAAAACCAGGCATACAACCACGCGGGCCATGTAATATTTTCGGTACTTATTGGTATTATTTGCAACTATACACATAATGAAGGCTTATTTTATTGCCTTATTTTTCTGTCGCTGGCCAGCGTTATAAGCGCTTTGGTAATAAGCGCAAAAGAAATAAAACCCGCGCCAAAGCCCGCTACTGCTAAACAATTAAAAGAGAAAAAACATTTAAACAACAGGGCTTTTATTGTTTTTATAATAGCAGCGTTTATTTTTAATTTTGCAAATGGCGCGCTGCTTCCGCTTATAGGACAGCAACTAAGCAAAACAAATGCTTCTAATGCTTCGCTTTACATGTCGGCCTGTATTGTTATTTCTCAACTGGTAATGATACCGGTTGCTTACTGGTGTGGGCGCGGCGTATTAAAAGGCAGAAAGAAGCTCCTTATTATTGGTTTTATAGCTTTGCCGGTAAGAGGCCTGCTTTACCTGCTTGGCAGTTCTCCTGCCTTAATATTATCACTACAGTTGCTGGATGGCGTTTCTGCAGGTATTTTTGGTGTGGTGTCTGTACTTGTAGTGGCCGACCTGGCCGCCGAGTCGGGTAAGGCAAATTTGGCGCAGGGTGTATTTGCCACGGCGGTTGGCTTGGGCGTTGCTCTTAGTAACCTGGTATGCGGATTTATTTTAGACGCTTCAGGTTTTAGCACCTGCTTTCTGTTATTGGGCTTACTGGCTGTTGCGGCTCTAATACTGCTTGTAACAGCTATGCCGGAAACATTTAAAAAAGAAACTGCCGGTTAATTTAATTCTTATCACTCAAAAATTATAGAGTTTACGTTTATTTATTTTGTGAATATGTGGCTTTTGGCTATTTTTGCAATCCCTTGTAAAGGGAAATGGTCCTATAGCTCATTCGGTTAGAGCAACTGACTCATAATCAGTAGGTGCTTGGTTCGATTCCAAGTGGGACCACCAAGTGGGGGATGTCAAAAATTAATTTTGACTCCCCCATTTTTATTTTCGCTACATCCCGCACCAGTTGGGCAATGTAGCGAAACACAGAATTTACTTTTGTGGTTCGACACTCCCCATTTTTCTTACTAAAGCAAATTCCCTCCGGAAATAACACTGATGACCAAGCGCTGAGGCAAGAAAACTTTTACCAATACCGGTGCTGCCGGTGATAATGATATTCTCTTTGCGTTTAATAAACTCACAATTTGCTAGACGAAGAACTTGGTTTTTATCTACCCGG
>JACDED010000034.1 GCA_013816615.1 Bacteroidota bacterium | reverse complement strand
GTTCTCCACTCTTCATGAAACCGCGATTGCTCTTTATTTTTTGGCCACACCATTTCTATGGGTATAAAAATAATGGACATTAATAAAAGATCTAAAAGCAACCAATCCAAACCTAAATGCCATTTACTGTATCCAACAGCCCTTGCCTCTACCTGAAAACCACCAATTAAAATTGTGGTTGTAATAACGAGTATACCAATTAGCGCATACGCTTTTTTCTTGCTTAATATAAAACTAAGAACAGCAAAAAATAAAGAAGCAATGATGACCGATGCCAGTAACACTTCCATATCTTCTCCTTTATAAATTGCCCTGAATTCGGGTGAGGTTAACACCTCCGGAAATTTAAAACAGAAAACAGCTAGGAATGATAATAAGGCAAGAAAGATAGACACGTAACCGCTTATTTTTCCTTCGCCAATTTTTAAGCTAGTGGTACTCATTTGTAATTAAATTTTAACAAATATATAATAATTTAATTCTGGCTTCCATTAAATTATTAAACATTTAAAATTAGTATCAATTTTTTAAGATCTCATCCAGCTCTTTTAAATAGCGCTCATCATCATTAATACCATTGTGCCCCAGGCCTGATAAAGTAATGAACTTATCACCCACCTTGCATAAAGCTTTTAACTGTACCGATGAATTGTAATAAATAACCTGGTCTTTATTGCCATGAAAAATAGTAACAGGCATTTTACACTCACAGATATATTTATTGGTTTGAAATTTATAGTTTAAAATAAAAGTTGGCACACCGGGGTATTCATGCTGCATCATATCAATTAAACTAAAATAAGGAGCCTGTAATATTAATTGCCTGGGATGATTAGTAGATGCCAGCATTGTAGCCGGGCCGGTACCAATTGAATAGCCAATTACAACGATCTTATTTTCATTGTATCGTAATTTTAAAGTATCATAAACAGTTTGAATATCCTTAAACACCTGCTCTTCGCCACCATCGATCTCACCATCACTTTTTCCAAAGCCCCGGTAATCGATCATAAAAATATCGTAATGCCTGCTGTTATAATGTTTGGCAATATTACCCCAGCCTCTTAAAGAACCGCTATTGCCATGAAGATAAAAAACCAGGCCTTTTGAACTGTCTGCTCTAAATAGTAATCCGTTCAACGCAATTGTATCTTCAGTTTTAATATTAAGCTCTTCAAACTTACGATCGAATTCAAAACTAAATTTTTTGTCAAGCTTTTGCGGGTGAAAAATTAAATTTTCCTGGAAAAAGAAAAGGAAAATACAAATAGAAAGGTAAAGTATCCCTAAAATCTTAAGTGTATTGATAAGAAATTTTTTCATTTGCTTTTAACCTTTAATTCAAGATCGCATTCATTCGCTATCTTTTGAGCAAGCACGCCTCCTTCTTTGGTAAAAGGCCAAACAAATAATGTTTTTATAGTATGTACTTCGGTAATAGAGTTAATTGCCTTTATACACAGTTTTTTCGTTTCGCCTTTACCTCTAAATTCCGGTAAGGTTGTAGCCGAACATAAATAAATACACTCATACTTATCGCCTTCTTTTGTTTTTTCAAGAAGCCTTTTTTCTGAGATCTTTCCTTCTAAAAAATCATTCATTATACTGTTTGTTGTTGGAATGATCAATATCCAGATCAGCGGACCATCTTCATTCGCAAATTCGGTAAGTGTTGCAGGATGAATAGCTTGTAATTTTTTTAATTGTTGTTGGTTTACCTGTATCTGGTCCGGATCATTCCTGGTGGAAAAAACTTCATCGATCAAGTCCAGCATCCTGTTATAATTTGGTTTGGGGTGCGACATTTATAATATAATTATTGCTTCCATTTATTTCCGCAATCTGTGCAAATGTGTGGTTTATCAAACAACGAAAATAAAATACTTTTTTTACGATATACATTAGACGATTCGCATTCAGGGCAATACACGGGTATTTTTTCAAAATCGGCAGGTAAGTCTTCCGGTAATTTTTCAGAATCCTTTTTTTCCTGCTCCATCTTTTCAAAAATTTCTTTTCCTCTTTGCAGATCATTTGGATTTACCTGTACATCTATACCACCAACAGCATTCGACAACATATGTTGTGTAGATACCAGGTGCTCATTCTTTAAAAAGCTTCTGATTCCTTCAGCTTCCAACTTTGCTACCAATATATATGCTTCGGTAGTATAGGTGTAGGTGGTTAGTGTTACAAATTCTTCGGCCATTTTTTTATTGAAGATACGGATTTTTAAACCGCCTTCTTTCTTCTTTTCAAAAATATTTTTAAAACAAAAATAAAAGTAAGTATCACCACTACCCATGGCCATTGTTTTATACTCCATAATAAAAAATCAATTACCGAACTCCAACCACTGCCTATGCTGGCTTTCATCAATTGGCCAAATGTTTCTTTTTTTACCTCAACAATTGCAGTTTCTTTTAATTTAAATAACGTTACCTCTAATGTACTGTAAGCAACCTGGTCGTTTAAAAATTTTAAACGACCTTCGCCGCTTTCTATTTCTTCCTGCAATAGTCTTATATTTTCTTCAATAGCAAGAATGTCAACTACTTTTCCGGCCTTGTTTAGTAATTCGTTATAGCGTTTTCTAAAAAGCCTTTTGCTTTCTAACCTTACTTCAGTATCAGTATATTCTTCTGTAACATCTCTTGCATTAATGGCTTTACTCATTATCTCGCCTTCACCTTTTTCGGTGGCTTTTAAAAAACTATCAAATTGGTTGCTGGGTATTCGTATTTTAAGATCGTATGAAGTTCTGTTCTCATAATTTCTAAATTTTTCGAGTTCGTAATACGCATCAAATTTTTTAAGAACGCTATCCATACGTTGCTTGGCAATTTCAACAGCTTTTACTTTAATAGAAATATTACCGTCTTTAATTATTTTTTTTGTTGCGTTTGCTTTTGAAGCTTTTACTTCTTCCTCTACGGCATCGTCTTTAATAACAGGCGGGGTGAATTTCACCATTTCAACAAGCGGAGGCGGGGGTGCCAGTGTCATACACGCTGCAGGTAAACTAACATCCATCATAGATTCCATTGCAAGTTCCTCATTCTCATTTTTTGATTGGCAGGCAAACAAAAGCATTACCATAGCCATATACAGGCATTTCATCTTCATAAAAATTAATTTTAGTTTAATTTCTTTAACGATAAAAACCTGCATGCTGTTGCATTACAACATTGTTTTTTGACAAGTGGGTTGGAAGAAGAATTAAGTGGTAGTTTTATTGCAGCATTAAAATTAACTCGCCCCAGTAAATATAAAATGGTACGGTTTTATCACAAGATCAAAAGTTAACCTGGTACACATCCATATTATTACGAGGTATGTTCAACACCTCGAAACCACCATCCTGTGGTATTATCTCTTTAAGATCGAATTTAGCGCAGCCTTTGCTTAAGCCTTCAAATATCAATGTAAAACCTTTTCCATCATTAATGGTCCATTGCGGTGCAAAAGAAATATTATAAGCTGTAACTAATTTTGCACGCCTGCCTGTACCGTGCTCAACTAAGAATGTGCTTGGCCATATACGGTATGCATAATCATCATTATCACCAATACTGCAATGTACTATCGTTTGACGCTCTTCACTCTCAAGCGTTTTTACTTCGGTTTTAGTTTCTGTTAAGGTTTCCGGCATTGATCAATTATTTTTATTTCGAATTTTCATAAATGTAATGAATTACCTTTCTAACTGACTGTATAGCAAATAAGAAACAAGTTAAAAAAAGGTTTATTTACAATTAAACACAAATTATAAATAATTATTCATTTATCATATAAAATACTACAATTCATAGCTATATAACTGCGTATTATTTAATAATTTTGTTGAACGAAGAAAAGTAGAGAGAGATGGAACTTTTATTTAAAGTAGTTGCAGACAGGCCGGCGCGGATGGGAATAAAATATCCTTATGCCTACCAGGCATTAAAAGATTATGAAATGTTTATGAATCAATGTACTAACCATACATTTAGCGCAAAACTGGAAATGATAAATACCCGCATTAATTTACAGCTCACATCAGAACAAAGCGGGTACAAAATAAACTATAAGGATCTTGAGTTTAAAGCTGTATTATTGCAAAAAATATTGTCCTATATAAAAGATAAAGAACCGATCGATTTTGTACATGTGTATATGGAAGATAACCAGGCATTTGTTTGCAAGCCTTTTAAGAAAAAACAATTTATAACAATAACACATTTAGAACTGGTTGGCCCGGAATATTTTGCCGGTATAATGTAAATTATGGAAGATACTTTAATAAATAGTGATGTACTATTAAAATATGGTTTTAAGATAAATGAAAAGAAGAGTAAAGACCGACTTACTATTTTTTATAAAGATAAATTTGAAGTGGTGTTAGTTGATGATGGCTCTCTGTTCTACTCTAATCTTGGTTTTGAGTATCCTTTAAAAGATGTTGCGGCCTTAAAAAAATTGTATAAAGAAGTAAGGCGCGAAGAATTACTTCCCGCGCCTTAACTTTTTACCTTACTACTTTGTTGATGAGTAGGAAGGTGTATTTCCTTTCTTTTCGGTAGAATGTTTTGCTTTTTTAATGTGATGTTTCCTTTTTGTAAAATCGCTTTTAGGTTGCTTATGATCTGAAACATATTTTCCGTTCGAGCCATCTACATTGCCTGCAGTTTTAAGCCTTGGATTTTTTGGAGTTTTAACAGGATCCTGGTATAACAGATTATGAAACTGTTTAGGCGTTACATTAGTAGTTGGTGTTGTAGGCGTAAACGTTGGTTCAGGGTTTATAAAAGGATTTGGCGTCGCCGTAAAGCTTGGCGGTGTGGTTATGGTATAACCTGAATTTGGCATACCTGTTGGGCTGGCAGCGTCGTATGGAGGTCCGCTTTGCGTTGGTAATGGATTACCCGGTGTAACCACCGGTGGTGGATACGGACTTGTATTTTGATTTTGTGCATTACTTAATGTATAAGTAAAAATTATGCTGAGTGTTAAAAAAAGCTTTTTCATGATCTATGTTTTTATTATATTAAGTATATCCAATTTAATGCCTGCTCTCAAAAGGCCTTTTATGGCAGTAATTCCACAGCTCTATGCCTCAAAAATAATACTACAAAACGTAGCAACACTTAACTTTAATTTGTAGTAATTTTGATCTATAATCTTAAAACAAGAAATCATGGATCAACTTAATTTATTCGCACTGGAAGAAAAAAAAGTTTATGAATACTTCTTTCTTGCATCGCCGGACCTTAATATCCGCGCCAAAGTAAAAAACGAAAAACTAAAACTGCATAACGAAATTGGGCTTAATAAAGAAAATCTTTATTCGGTGCCACACATTTCTTTATTCAAGCTTCAAAATTATAATTCGGAGGACCTGATCCTTCCTTTAATAAAAAAAGCATTAACAAACGTAAAAAGCTTTATGGTGGAGATAAAAGACCTGGTTGTATTTGATCATGGTGAGAAAAAATCCATTGCCCTGGATTTTAAAGACCCCGATCCGTTGCGCGAGATCAATAACAGGATCTTAAATGAATTTTTATTTAAGCCAAATCCATTTAAACCTCATCTTACAATAGCGCGCTCGGTGCCCAATAAAGATTTTAGAAGAATTAAAGATCTCAAGAGTTATTACCTTAACGGTTGTTTTGTGTGCGATAGTATTACAGTTTTAAGAAAAGAGCTGGGTTCAAAACAGAAATACGAAACCTTCGGCAGAATTTGGTTGAATTAAAAATTGAACCAATATTATTCTTTTTTCTCTGCCTTCCCTTTTCCCTGTGTGATAAGGTTTTGTAATCTGTAGCCTAAACAAGCAGGTGAATAAGCGTCGTAACATTCAATTTCAGGAAACAAGCCTATATGAGTGAACGTAAACTGATTTTTATTATCTCTTTTAGAGATCTCAAAACTTATTTTGTACCTGACTCTTTTTTATCTTTAAGAATGATAATTGGCTATCAGTAACTAACCAAACTATTTTTTTATTTGGCATTATTTCTACTATTTTTTGTTTGGAATAAGGTCCATCCCAAAACTGAACAGAAATTCATCATTTATTTTTCGTGAATTGCCTTACAGGTTTTTCGTGTACAAGCTGTTATATTATTTATAGCATTAAATACTTCTTCGGGGTGATTTTACCAAAAAATTTATTGTAAGATTTTTTTTGCTTATCGTTTTATTTTTTGGGCAGGTTAAATTTTTCAATTAACTCTTCATTAAGCCCACCTTCGGCAGGATTGGGCTTTCCTTGGCCTGTTGTAATTAAACTTTTCAGGCTTCCATGTATATAACTGGTCCATGCATCAAAACAAACCTTGTAACATTCGTATGCAGGAACCAGGCCTTTGTGCGTAAACTTCAATTGTGTTTTACCATCCTTTTCAGATATTTCATAAATGATCTTGTTACCTACCCATTCTGTTTTATCCTTTGTAAACTGAAAATGATTCTCTAAAACCAGCCATACAACTTTTTTGCCGGTAACGAATTCTACAATTTTCATTTTTGAAATATGAACGTCTTTATAATTGTATTTAAATTCCTCATTCAGCTTATTTGTGTTGCCTGCAATTTGCTCTGACCACCAGCCGCGAACGTTATTAATTGCTTCAAAGACTTTTTCGGGGGTTTGTTCTACTAAAATAGTAGTTGTAAAATCTTTATTTTCCATGCTCGTGATCTTAAGTGATTTATATTATTACAAAATTACACCTTAGTCAGCCATTTAAAGGGTGTAAAATGGACATTATAACGGGTTGATTTGGACATTTTAAATATATACCTTTGTACAAATAATTTACATGAAACATCTCACAATAATAGTACCTAACGGTGAAAATAATTTAAGCAGCATTGTAGGTGCTTACAAATTATTTTCACGAGCCAACTCGTATTGGAAACAAAATATGAAAAAAGAATTATTTACAATTCAGCTGGCAGGCACTTCAAAAAAAGTAGATTTTTATGGTGATTTATTTAGTGTAAAACCACACACTACTATTTCGGAAATTAAAAAAACAGATCTTATTATTATTCCTTCTTTAAATCACAATTATCATAAAGCTGTAAAAGAAAACCGATCACTGATCTCCTGGCTTGGAAAACAATATAAAGAAGGAGCAGAAATAGCAAGCATCTGTACTGGTGCATTTTTGCTGGCTTCAACCGGTTTACTGGATGGAAAAAACTGTTCAACACATTGGTCTGCAGCAGATGAATTCAGAAATATATTTCCAAACGTAAATTTACAGGCCGATAAATTAATTACTGATGAGAATGGTATTTATACAAATGGTGGCGCTTATTCTTTTTTAAACCTAATGCTTTATATTATTGAAAAATATTACGACAGGCAAACAGCTATTTTTTGTTCCAAAGTTTTTCAGATAGAAATGGACAGGCAAAGTCAATCTGAATTCACCATCTTTAAAGGACAAAAATTACATGGAGACGAGATGGTAAAAAAAGCGCAAGCATTTATTGAAACCAAACTCAAGGAAAAGATATCTGTTGAAGATCTGTCTTCAGACTTTGCTATTAGCAGAAGGAATTTTGACAGAAGGTTTATAAAAGCAACGGGCAATACACCGCTTGAATATTCGCAACGTGTAAAAATTGAATCGGCAAAAAAAGCATTTGAGAGTAGTCGTAAAACCGTTAACGAAGTAATGTTTGATGTGGGCTATTCGGACGTAAAAGCCTTTAGAGAAGTCTTTAGAAAGATCACGGGTGTATCGCCTTTAGAATACAGAAGCAAGTACAATAAAGAGACAGTTGGGTAATTTACGGCTTTGATTTATAACTCATTAAGGTTTATTGCTCTTTCAGCTAACAATTGTTGCCGCTTCTGGGGGCGAAAGCAAATAGCGTTTATACGAACATTTTAGTAAGCCCAATGGTGGAGTAATCCTTAAATACTGATTTACATTTTTAATTTCTCTTTTCCACTAAGATATTTTCATCGAAAGAAGCGAACTTAATTGTTTGCTGCCTTTTTTCTTAAATCACTCATAAGTATTGTTAGTTCTTTAGTGAACTGATCCAACGCAAGTGCTGATTCCTTATTATAAATCACAAGTTTTTTTATCTCTTTTGAAGAGTCTTTTTCTAATTCAAAAAGATTAGCCAGACCTAAAATGTTCGCAATCGGTTGTCTCACTTTATGCGAAATCATAAACATTATTTCCTCTAAACCGCGTATATGTTCTTTTAAGTGCTTATCTATTTTTATGAGTTCGGCATTTGAAGTATTTAACTCTATTGTTCTTTTTTCCTTATCATCATTTTGAAACATTAACTCTATATTGGCCATAAATAATTCCTTGGCACGTTCATCCTTTTCATCATTTTGGAAAGTAAGTTCTTTATTTGCAATGATTAATTCCGCTGCTTGTTTTTCTTTGGAAATATTTTGAATCTTTAATTCTTTATATGCCGCAACAAGTTCAGTCGCCTGCAGTTCTATCTCCTCCTCTTGATGGATAATTTCAACATGGGCAATTTCCAATTCATTATCTCGTTTTTCAATTTCAATTTGAGCTGCAAGTAATTCATCTTCGCATTTACCATTATTATTTTCATTATTTGCATCGCAATTTAATTCTTCTGTTTTCAAAATAATTTTAGTTTTAATAGGGGCTCTTAACCATATTAGAAAAGTTTAATACTAATTCAGTAAGTGTTGTTTAATTAAAGATATAATTAATATTTAACTAAGCAAGATATTAATTTAGAGCAGGCTATTTTAATTTCGGTAGTAGGTAATATTACCTACCTTCTATAGGTAATATTACCTACATGCATCTTCTAAAACAGAATGGTATTTGGTTCTTGGATTATTCTTTTAATTATTTTACTTTTTACAAGTATTCGATGACTATAATAAATGACCTCATAGAGTTTAAACAAGCATCGCTAAAACACAAATAAACATTTAACAAAAACAGTAAAAAAAAATACGAAAGCCTGGAATACAAACGTAATGTCAAAGTTGTATTGTAATTCTTAAATCAACTAATTTAATTGTAATTAACTAAAGCCGATTTTTGCTCCATCAAAATTCAAACTTATTTTTGTTTACTAATTAACATTACATTTATAAACGTTTCGGCGTATACCGTAATATTCACAAACAATAACTTTATGACGGAATTTAAAAATCAAATTGTATTAATAACAGGGGCTGATGGTGGACTTGGAACTGCATTAGTTACAGAACTAATAAACAGAAAAGTTAAGAAAATATATGCGACCGGTCTTAAAATAGACAATTTGAAGAGCGTGTTTGAAAAATACGGTGAGCTGGTAGTTTCAGTCGAATTAGATGTAACAAATACAGAAAGTATTCAAAAATGTGTATTAATATGTTCTGATACAACTATATTGATTAATAATGCTGGTGTAGAATTTAAAGCGCCATTTATTTCGGAAAAAGCCAGTAAAGCCGCATCTTTTGAGATGAAGGTCAATTATATTGGTGTAATAGAAATGATAAACAATTTTGTACAGCATCTTGAAAAGAATAAAAATTCTATTATTGTAAATGTACTGTCGATAGGAAGTTTAGTTATAGTAAAAAGGCTTGGAAGTTATTGTGCTTCAAAAACAGCAACACATATTTTGACGGAAGCAATTAGAGAAGAACTTTCAGAAAAAGGCATTAAAGTTATGGCTGTTTATATGGGTTATGTAAATACTCCAATGGTTCCTGAACAAACAAAGACAATTAAATCTGAACCTTCTGATATTGTAATAGAAATTTGTAATGGAATAGAATTAGGAAATGATAGAATATATCCGGACCAAATTACAAAAAATTTTATTGCTAAAAATCCAATTAATACACTATATTTCGAATAGGCATACATAAAACGAAGCAAAGTAAAAGTTTCCTACATCATCGTTTATATGCTTGACCGTTTCTCCCGATCAGGAGCGAACGCCATTTATATCAAGGAGCAACTAAAAAGTCAAGGGATTTATATTCAATCGGTAAAACAACCGATAGATGGTTCGACTTCTAGCGGAGACTTTCAGCAAAACATCCACATGATATTTTCGCATTACGATAATCAGTTGCGAAAGGAACGTTGCATGGCAGGAACAAGAGAAGCTTTGATGCGAGGAGTTTGGTGCGCTCACAAACCAATTGGCTACGATAAAATTGTAATCAATGGCGAAACAAAATTGGTGGTCAATAACGAAGGCAAACTTTTACGGAAAGCTTTTTATTGGAAGGTAAATGAAAACCTGAATAGTGAGCAATGCGTTTCAAGACTTGCAAACGTTGGTTTAAAAGTATCCCACCAAAAGATGTCAACCATTTTCAGGAACCCGTTTTACTGTGGGTTAATTTCTCACAACCTTTTAGAAGGGAAAATGGTGGAGGGTAAGCATGAAAAACTGATTTCAAAGGAAATATTTTTAAAGGTCAATGAAATTCAAAACAAGAATTCATTTGGCTACAAACAAACACCTGAACAAATCAATATCCCGCTAAAGGTTTTTGTAAAATGTGATAAATGCGGAACTGGTCTTACCGGATATGTTGTGAAACGTAAAAACCTTTGGTATTACAAATGCCGGAGTAAAGGCTGTTGTGTAAACAAGTCCTCCGAAGCGTTAAACGTTTTGTTTGAAAACGTTTTGACGGATTTTATCTTGGATTCAAAGAACCTTGATTTGATGCAGGAACTGTTGATAACAGAGTTTGACGACCGGAGCAGGGAAGGTGCGGAAGCCGTTAGGTTACTTAAAGAGCAGTATCAGGCAATTAACGGCAAATTAGAGCGTTTAGAGGAGCGTTTTATGAGCGAAGAAATCACAAAGGAGTTATACCTAAAGTACGTTGAGAAACATAAGGAGGAACAGCTGAAAATTCAACGGGATTTGCCACAGTTCGAACTAGGCAGTTCGAACCCCGAAGACTGCGCTAGACTGATTACTAGTTATGCCCAAGACCTTCGTAAAATGTGGCTTTCCGGTGACTATGTGAGTAAACAAAAACTCCAAAATTATCTATTTCCGAAGGGAATCCGGTATTGTAAAAATACAGGGCTTGTTCGAACCGAAGACTTCAATTCGGTATTTCTCTGGATCGCCCTTAAACAGGGCGATTTGGGGCAAAAAAAATGCGGCATACCAAGTTTGAATCTTGATTATGCCGCTTTGGTAGCGGGAGATGGATTCGAACCAACGACCTTTGGGTTATGAGCCCAACGAGCTACCCCTGCTCTATCCCGCACTATATCTTATTAATTGATTAAATGCGCTGTAAATTCGGGTGCAAATATACGACTAGTTTCGTTGTTTAGCAAATTATTTATGAACATTGTTAAGAGAATACGGTTTTTAAATGATTAATTTTGCTTTAAATGACAAAAACACATAAATCAGGTTTCGTAAATATTATTGGTTGTCCAAATGTTGGTAAGAGTACGCTTATGAATGCCTTGGTAGGAGAGCGTTTGAGTATTATTACTTCAAAAGCGCAAACTACCCGCCATCGTATTATGGGTATAGTAAGTGGTGAAGATTACCAGATCGTATTCAGTGATACCCCCGGCATTATTAAACCACTTTACAGGTTGCAGGAAAAAATGATGCAGTTTGTGATCACTGCTTTTTCGGATGCCGATCTCTTTTTATTGATCACTGATGTATTTGAAGATATAAAGCTGGAAGATTCTTATCTGGAGAGGCTTCAAAGGACAGAAACCCCTATTCTGCTTTTAATTAATAAAATTGATATAACCAGCCAGGAAAAACTCGAAGAAAAATTATTGTACTGGCGCGAAAAATTACCCAAAGCAGAAATAATTGCAATCTCTGCTCTTGAAAAATTTAATATTGATAAGATCATGGCGCGCATTATCGAAAAACTTCCTGATGGTAATGCCTTTTATAGCAAAGAAGAATTTACTGATAAGTCAGAACGTTTCTTTGTAAGTGAGATCGTTCGCGAAAAGATCTTATTAAATTATAAAAAAGAAATTCCCTATAGTGTTGAAGTGGTTGTAAATTCTTTTAAAGAAGAAGAAAAGATCATTAAGATGCAGGTAGATATTTTAGTGGAACGCGATAGCCAGAAAGGCATTATTATTGGTGATAAAGGCTCAGCGCTAAAACGCGTTGGCACAGCGGCACGTAAGGATATGGAAACATTTTTTAAAAAACAGGTGTTTTTAGAGCTATTTGTAAAAGTTGACAAAGACTGGCGCAGCAACGATAAGCGATTAAATAATTTTGGGTATTGATTTAAGCCGCAGATTTCGCTGATCACACAGATTTTAGTAATTAGATATCAGCGCAAATTTGTGCAATCTGTGGCTATTTTATTAATCAAGCTTTAATGTTTTAATTGGCGTTAATTTTGTAATAATAAGCGTTGGTAATAGCAACATTACAAAACATATAATAAAGGTTCCAATATTTAATCCTAAAAAATACAGCCAGTTAATATCAACCGCAACGTATTCTACATAATAAATACTGCTGTCTAATTTTACGATCTTAAAATACTGCTGTATCAAACACGCCGCAATACCAAATACATTTCCCCACAACAAACCTTTACCAACCAATTTTAAACTTATCGTTAAAAAGATCTTACGCACATTGCCATTACTCATACCCAGGGCTTTTACAAGGCCAACCATATTCGTGCGTTCTAATATTAAGATCAATAATGCTGTGATCATATTTATGGTTGCAACGATTACCATTAATACAATAATAATAATGCCATTTATATCCAGTTTCTCTAACCATATAAAAATGTTTGAATAAATTTCTTTAACGCTGCCAACATTGTAATTGTATCCTAAAAGATCCTGAACGGTTTCGAGGTTTGCTTCCAGTTTCTCAAAATCTTTTATTCTTATTTCGTAATTACCAACCTGGTTCTCATTCCAATAATTTAAACGTTGTATCTGCTTAAGATCAACAAACGAAAGATTATTATCAAAATCCGAAAAACTGGTTTTAAACACGCCGCAAATAACAAAATTACGCGAGCGTTGCTCGTATTTTATGATCATATCCTTCACGGTACTATCATACACTTCATGCTGCGAAATAAAATACACCAGCATTTTTTCATTCACTTTTAAACTTAATCTTTCGGCTAAGCTGGAACTGATCAAAACATCTTTACCCGCTTCGCCTTCTTTAAATTCGGGCAAGCGTCCTTCTACAAGATATTTTTTTATAAAATCGAAATTATAATCTTTGTTAACGCCTTTTAAAACGACCCCTTCATTCTCCGTCTCCGTTTTTAAGATCCCATTCTTAAAAGCGGTGCCCTGCATGTAATTTACAAATGGCAGTTTTTTAATTATTTCAAATGTGTCTTTATTTAAGGAGATTGGCTCGGGTTCATTACTTGCATTTATATTGATATTACTTACCACCAGGTCGGTTGTGAGGCCGGTAATACGATTAGTGATCTCTTTTTTAAAACCAAGTACAATGCTCACCGTTAAAAACATAACAGAAACGCCCAAAGCAATGCCAATAATACCTATTTTTACAATAGGCTTAGAGATGTTACCTTTGTCCTGTTTTGGATCTGAGATCCGATCGGCTATAAATTTTTCTATATTCAAAAATGTACTCTTGTCACAAAAATAACAAATTGATTTGCTATATCAGCGCTTTAATTTTAGTATCTCAGCTTTTATTGGCCCAAAATGCTTTACAGGTAAAAGAATACACTTCTGTTACACTTGGCGCACAACAATTTGATAAATATGTACCTCAGCTAAAAAAGAAACGTATTGGCATTGTTACAAATATTACCGGCGTTATAAATTCCACCAGTATTGTAGATACTTTACTGAAATTAAAAGTAAACGTAAAAAAAATATTTGGCCCTGAACATGGCTTTAGGGGTAATACCGAAGCCGGCGAAAAGGTAACAAGCAACATAGATGCAAAAACAGGTTTATCAATAGTTTCGTTATACGGTTCAAATAAAAAACCCACTGCTGAACAGTTAAAAGATATTGATGTATTGATATACGATATACAGGATATTGGTGTGCGTTTTTACACTTACATTTCTACCATGTGTTATGCCATGGAAGCCTGCGCTGAGAGTAAAAAAGAATTTATTGTATTGGATCGCCCAAATCCTAACGGTTTTTATATTGACGGGCCAAGCATGAGGAATGAATTTAAAAGTTTTTTAGGTATTCATAATGTGCCTTTGGTGTATGGCATGACCTGCGGTGAATACGCGCGAATGGCCAATGCCGAAGGTTGGTTAAAGAACAAAGTAAAATGCAATTTGCTTGTTATTCCATTAAAAAATTACGATCGTAAAGCCACTTATCCTTTACCCGTAAAGCCTTCTCCAAATATTCCTAATTTAGATGCTATTTTGCTTTACCCGGGCCTAGGTTTATTTGAAGGAACGATCATTAGTCTGGGCCGTGGAACTGATCTGCCTTTCCAGGTGATTGGCCATCCGGAATTTAGCGATACAAGTTTTAGCTTTATTCCAAAAGCAACCGCTTTATCAAAAGAGCCAAAGTATTTGGATAAACGTTGTTATGGTTTGGATCTTAGAAAAGATGTTTATTTAAAAGAACATCCACGCAAAATGAGTTTAAGCTGGGTAAAAAAAATGCATGCCGATCTTAATAAAGCTGATTTTTTTGACAGGAATTTTAATTTTCATTCGGGCAATTCTGAATTGCAGGATCAATTAAAAGCAGGCCTTTCAGAAGATGAAATAAGGAAAACATGGCAGAAAGACCTTGATAATTTTAAGCTTATTCGTAAAAAATACCTTTTATACCCCGATTTTAACTAGTTGTGTGTAATTTTTTTGGGTTTTCTTGTTTAGAAACCTATTTTTGTAACTCTTATAAAAAAACAGATGGCAAGCTTTGATTTGATCATGCCTAAAATGGGCGAAAGTGTAGCAGAAGCTACAATTATTAAGTGGACTAAAAACGAAGGTGATAAAATTAAAATTGATGAAACAGTTTTAGAAATTGCTACCGATAAAGTAGATAGCGAAATTCCCTCACCCTTTGAAGGTACATTGGTAAAGCGCCTATTTAAAGAAGGTGATGTAGTGCAGGTTGGTGCAGTAATTGGTGTTATTAGCAGCGATGCAAACGCTTCTGTTTCTGAAACTCCAAAAACAACAGCACCTGAGGTAAAAGAAACTAAAAAAGAAGAAACTGCTTCTTCAAGCGTAAGCTCACCAAAAACCGCGGTAGATAATAACTATGGCGATTCAACCAAGTTTTATTCTCCACTTGTAAAAAGCATTGCTAAAGAAGAAGGCATTTCTATCTCTGAATTAGATAATATTAAAGGTACAGGCCAGGAAGGCCGTGTTACCAAAGCTGATATTTTAGCTTATTTACCAAACCGCAGCAAGCAAAGCAGTTCTTCATCTTCTGAAAGTAAATCAGAAACAAGTACAACATCTACCTCAACAAAATCAACTCCTGTTAATGTTGGTGATAATACAGTTCTTGTTCAACGTCCTGCTGTTTCAGTAGGTGCCGGCGACGAGATCATTGAAATGGATCGTATGCGCAAGATCATTGCCGATAACATGGTAATGAGCAAACATGTTGCGCCACACGTTACTTCTTATGTAGAAGCTGATGTTACCAATTTGGTTTTATGGAGAGATAAAGTGAAAAAAGATTTTGAGAAACGCGAAGGCGAAAAATTAACATTCACTCCTTTATTTATCGAAGCTGTTGCCCGCGCTATTAAAGATTTCCCAATGATAAACGTATCTGTTGATCAAACAGGAACAAAGATCATTAAACGTAAAAATATTAATATTGGTATGGCGGCAGCTCTGCCAACAGGTAATTTAATTGTACCGGTAATTAAAAATGCAGATGAACGCAACCTTATCGGCATTACAAAAGCTGTTAATGATCTTGCTACACGCGCACGCGCTAACAAATTACAACCGGATGAAATTCAGGGTGGAACATTTACATTAACTAACGTGGGTGGATTTGGAAACGTAATGGGTACACCAATCATTTTACAACCACAGGTAGCAATATTAGCGGTTGGCACCATTAAAAAGAAACCCGCTGTAATTGAAACACCACAAGGGGATATGATCGGCATCCGTCAATTCATGTTCTTATCATTAAGCTACGATCACCGTGTTGTAGATGGTTCTTTAGGTGGCACTTTCTTAAGAAGAGTAGCTGATTACCTTGAGAATTGGGATCTTGACAGAAAAGTTTAATTCCTATTTAAATAAAAAAAACCGGTTCAGTAACGAACCGGTTTTTTATTTAATATAAGTGTGAGACTTTATTCTTTAATGATTTTAATTGTATGAGTTGTTTTTTCAGAAGTGGTCAGCGTTAAGAAATAAATTCCGCTCGCAAATTTTTCGATATTGATCTCTTTAGAATTTTCTTTATCATTAAAATCATATTCACTTTGTAAAATTCTCTTTCCTGCTGCATCCGTTACTTCAATTAAACCATTACTTGTTTGCCCAGTAGTTATCTTTAAAGTCAAGATGCCATTTGTTGGATTTGGAAATAAAGAAAATCCTGAAACATTTACCAATTCATCTATACCCGTACATGTAGAAATATTTACGGTAACATTGGCCATATTCTTACATCCGTTCGCACCCGTTCCTGTAACTGTATAAACAGCAGAACTTGCAGGCGTATACGTTACAGAGCTGCCGGTTAAATTTCCGGGCATCCACGAATACGTTGTTGCACCGGTTGCATTTAATATTACCGGTTGGCCAACACAAATAATACTATTGTTAGGTGTAGCATTTATTGTTGGTAATGCTAATAGTGTAACAGTAGCAGTTTTTGAAGCCGAGCATCCGCTTGTTGTACCTGTAACAGTGTAAGTCGTTGTGCCAGTTGGTGCATAAGTTGCCGTAGATGCAGATCCTCCACCATTACTCCAGGTGTAAATTATTGCGCCGGCGGCTGTAAATGCCACTGTTGAACCCGAGCAAATAGATTGAACTGAATTAGATACTACAACATTTGGTATTGTGTTAACCGTAACTGTTGTTGTTTTTGAAGAAGAGCATCCGCTTGTTGTACCTGTAACAGTGTAAACCGTTGTGCCTGCCGGTGTATAAGTTGCTAAAGCTGTAGTGCCGCCACCATTGCTCCAGTTGTAAGTTGTTGCGCCACTGGCTGTAAATGCCACAGTTGTGCCCGAACAAATAGATTGCACTGAATTAGATACTACAACATTTGGCAATGCTGTAATTGTAACTGCCTGGTTAAATGTTGAACCCGGCCCGCTGCCATTTGAAGCTATTAATGTAACCGTATAATTTCCTGCATTTGCAAAAGTAATATTTGGATTTTGCGAAGTGGCCGAAGCAATTGTAACACCCGTTGTTGTTAATACACTCCAGCTCCATGTATTTGGCGTGTTGCTTGATTGATCAGTAAACGGAATAAGCGCGCCTGCACATTTTGGTGCCGCTGTTACACTAAAATTTGTAACCGGTACCGGAGGCGGCGCTGCACCAACAACATCAACTACCCATACACCTCTGCCATAAGACGCCGCTACTAATTTTGTTGGATTTGCCGGTGATATCTCCATATCTGCCAAAGGCATATTTGGTAAACCTGCATTATATAATGTCCAGGTTGCAGAAACATTATCCCTGTAATAAACGCCAACATCCATTCCTATATAAATCCTGTCTGCTGTTCCTGGTTGATAAACGCTACAATTAGCCGGGATGTTAGGAAGATTTGCTGTAAAGTTTGTCCATGAAGTACCACCGTTTGCTGTCATAAAAACTTTATTGGCTGCAGAATAACCGCTTAAAACAACCCATGCATTATTTGGATCTGTGGGGTCGATAGTAATAAATTCAGGTGAAGCCGAACCTACAGGCACTGTTCCTGTAACGTTGGTCCATGTTGCTCCACCATCTGTTGTTTTGCAGATACCGGAATTTTTTAAAACATAAATTACCTGGTTATTAGATGGCGCTATTGCAAATTCTTTTACCGAACCTGTAATAGGAAGCGCTGTTAACTGTGTCCAGCTTCCTGCGGAGTTTGTAGATTTAAATAAATTGGTATAACCACAATATAAATTTGCTGCTACCAGTGGGTCCTGTTTCCATGCTGTGACCCATGGTGCTGTTCCTGTCATTCCTGTTGTGCAGGTTGACCATGATACACCGCCATTGGTTGATTTGCGTAACGCACCATTATAATATTCACCAAACATATTATTATCATTTGTGCGATCTATAAAACAATCCATTCCATCACCACCAAGTGCGGCATTGTAAGTTGTACCATTCCAAATACTGGTGCCATTATCCTGGTGACCCGTGATCCATTTATTAGCCGTTAAAGTTGATAAGCCGATCTTATAGATCTGTGAAATATTAATTGTTCCTGAAATTTCCTGCCAGGCTGTTGCTGTTCTTCTATAAACAGTTCCATCATTGGTATTAAATAAAGTTCCTGCCGCATCGTATTCAAGATCATGATGATCAGCGTGCGTGAAAGGCGCTCCGGACCCTGTCCAGTGTCCGTAAATAGTCCAGCTTGTTCCGCCGTTAGTAGTTCTCCAAACATTTACACCACCTGTTACAACATCATTTGGATTTGTTGGTGAAGCTGCGATGCAGAGATCATACCAACCTTGTCCACCCGCATCAGTACCGGCAGTTGCCCACCCTAAAAGATTTGGTGTGGTAGCCATTTGCGTAAAAGCAGCGGCACTGTTTACAGATCGATAAAAACCCTGAAATCCATTATCTGAACTTTTAGAAGCCAGTACATAAACATAATTTACATCTGCGGGTGTTACCGCAATTGCCATCCTGTTAACACCAGTTGATGGAATACCAGCGTTTACTACAGTAAAAGTAGCTCCGCCATCGGTAGATATTCTAAACGTTGTTCCACCCGCATAAACAGTTGTTGGTGTACCTGGTTTAAATTCTAGATCAAATGTACTACCTGTGGCAACCTGCGTCCAGTTAGTTCCGCCATTTATGGTACGGTATATCCCGCCGGATGTAGCAGCTAAAACTATTAATGGATTAGATGGGTTGACGATCAATCTGCGAATTGTAAAATTATTTGTTACAGCATTCGTTAAGCCTGTAGTTACCCATGTGATACCGCCATTGGTAGATTTTAAAACACCTATGCTTCTTGTATCACCTGCATCACCATCGCCGGTTGCAAGGTACATGATGCTGGTATTTGTTGGGTCGATAGCAAGATCTGAACAGCCTAAAACTCCTAAATTATCTGTATTGGTTGTCCATGATACACCACCGTTTGTAGATTTCCACAATCCACCCGCAGGAGCACCAACCCATAAATTATTGGAATTGGTTGGGTCAACCGTAATAAAACACATTCTTCCTGATTTTAATAACTGGCCACCTGCATTACCGCTAATAGCACCCATGGGCCCAATGGGAGTCCAGGTAGCAGAAGCAAGCATACTACTGCTGCTGAATTTATTTCCAGTATTTTCTGGTTGATAGATATCTAAAAAAGCCTGGAAATTTTTTGCAGTTAAAGATAATAAAGACAAGTTTCCTGAAGGATAAACCCGGCGCTCAACAAAATTTTCCCAACGCTTAAAAGCTTTATATCCCTTACCTTTTTCTGTGTTATCACGAGTAGACCAATGATTATTAAAATCTGCCTGGATTTGATAAAAGTTAGCATTTGGATCCTGCATTTTTTCTGTCCAGTCTTGCGAAAAAAAAGTATTGATCACAAAATTGAATAATAATAAAAGCGTAAATTTTTTCATGATAGGATTTTAGTTTATTGAAATTAAAAAAATCAAAATTTAAATCCTAATTATTTACATTAAAATCGTTATTTGTTTAAAAAAAAGGCTAAAAAAAATTTAGTGAAGGCTCATTTGCTCCACAATTTCATTAAAAATAATTTCCTTTTCGCTTTTCGGGATTTTTAAAAAAATAATACAATCCTTCATATCACAAGTTCCTATATAACTCTTTATTATTTTTGTATTCACAATAATATTAGTTTCTGTTTCTATAACAGATACAAGTCGAAAAGAATTACTTCCGGAAGTTAGCGTTCTTGGTAATATTAAGCCAAACTCCCCTTCAGAAAAAAATACAGGTTCTAATAGAATATCCTGATCACCTATGTTCCTGAAGTTAATATATTCGAAACCCTCTTTAAAAACATAATTGCCAGGTTTTAATTTTTGGATCTTTTGCGCCGGAACAACAGAATAAGAATACTCAGATTGCGCTTTTACTGAATAAATAGTAATAATCAGACTAAAAAAAATCAAGACAAGTTTCATGTGGGATAATTTGCTATAACCAATTTAACACATTGGTTTTCAAAATTGTTTATATTGCCAGTAGTATTAACATTAATTATCACTATTTTAATAATCGCAGGCGTGTTTCCTTACTGATAAGAACTCAGCTTCATTTTCGAGATAATTTCTACAATATAGTTTGCCTTTTGGACCTTGATTAACTATAAAATAATTTATGAGCATGGCCTCATAGCTTGCATCAATATAAACCCATTTACTTATTTTTTTAAATTTAGGATGCTTGTTGCTGATAGTATTATAAAGAGGATCGAAAAAATGATTGACGCCAGAAAATTCATGAAACTGAAAAGCATGAACCATTTCATGCGCATAAGTATCATAAAATATTTTTCCGGATGTAAGCGTATCGGTAAACAGGAAGCCGTTAGACGCTGTTGATCCAACCAAACGAGGCTCGTAGCGGATCTTATCTGTATAAAAAGTAAAAGTGCCCGAGCGTAAAGAGGCGCGGTAATCAAATGATGTACTGTTTAAAGTCATAAATAACATGCCGCCAAAAGTAGATGGCATAAATCTAGGTATCAAACTATTTTCTTTGGCCTTATATTCCAATCTTATAAAACCAACATCGTAATGCCATTGACTCCAAAAGTCGCGATTAGCGGCGGCATTTTCTACGATCGAGTTTCCTGCGCTAAAAACGGCGCGTGAAACCCATCCGTAAGCAAGATTTTGTTTTAGGGCAATTAAAGAATTTAATTTTTTTCCTGAGTAAACAATTGCTCCTCCACCCGCACCAATTGCAAATCCCTTTGCAAAAGTTTTGTGCCATTTTTGATCTTTCTTTTTATTAATGAGTGAGCCAATGCCCCCGGTTATTGCTCCAACAAGGGTATTATAAGTAATTATTTTTGGTTCAAGATTTTGCGATCTCAATTGCCAGCCAAAAGCAAAAAGCAGGATGAAACAAAGCGTTTTCATAACAGGATAATTTTTAAAATGTGCAATTCTGTTGCCACATACAAAAAAAGTTTATATGTTGTGCGTAAACTGTTTATAAGCGTTTTATAATCTGTTACTTCCCCAAAATGTTGAATTATTTCTGCATTCACAAATATGGCTATAAATACCTCAACAAATACAGTCTTATTTTTTTGTATTATTATAGTATTAAAATTTATTTATGAAAGCATTTAAACTTATAAATATAAACGAAACTGATTGTTCTTTTGAAGAAGGGACAATAGCAGAATCGATTAACATAGATGGAAATCATTTTATAATAAAAACCGATTTTGATCCTTACCAGTTAACTGCGCATCCGGCGCCACGTTACCAGTTTGTTATAACTTTAAAAGGCAAATTAAAATTTAAAGTCACTAATGGCGATTCGTTTATTATTGAGCCCGGAATTATTTTAATTGCAAAAGACACGAAAGGAGCCGGGCACAGCTGGGAAATTTTAGATGGTAAAGAGTGGCACAGGATCTATATAGTTCCGGATACAGATGCCGATGATTTTTTTATCCCAAACACAGAATAATTAATTTGTAGGATTCGCCGTCTATTATGAAAAATAGACCATTTATTGGTTTGTGTTATCATTTTTCGTTTTAATTGGTTTTCTTTGTTAGCCACCTATACAAAAAAAATGAAAGTAAATTTCTCAATATTGTTTTTTATACTCATTAACTATACTTCGTTAGCACAGAACGAAGAAAAAGTTGTTACAGCACAAACATCAAATGTAACAATAGGTGGCGCTTGTGGAATGTCAATTTGCCCAAATACTTCAGTGTTATTAATTGCTAGTGGAGCTTTTTCATATACATGGAGTGTAAATGCCAACGGATCAACAAATGATAGCGTGTATGTATCACCTTCTGTTACTACTGTTTATACCGTAACAGGCGAAGGCATTAATAGCAATGGAGAACCTTTTATAAGTACAGCTACGTGTACTGTATTTGTAAATCAAATAACAGATGTAGTTATAAATGGTAATTTTTCTTCTACAACCAATACGGTGAACTCTTCTCTTCCACTTGGCGTAATCAATAGTTGTGCCGATAACGTGTATGTAATAACTTTAAGCATGAATACAAAATGCTCACTCTGGCCCGTAGTTTATGATCATACAATTGGCAACTCTTCCGGACGTTTCCTGGTAATTGATAATGGGTTTAACACAGGTGTTCAAACTGCCTGGAGCCAAACTGTGAGCACAGTACCCGGTAACTCATACAGGTTCTCTTTTTGGGCAAATTGTATCTATTCGCAAATTACTTATCCTTTTAAAATACGAACAATAATTAACGGATTAAGCACTTATACAACAAATCCAATTACACCAGGTATCTGGAAACAATATATAGCTCCCGCCTATACTGCAACATCAAATATAACAACTCTTAGTTTGTTTATTGAATCTGTAAATGGTACAAAAGACGCTTACAGAGATTTTGGCATTGATGATATTTCTTTTGCTACCTGTGGACAAGATTCTTTACAGATTTTAACCGGAATTAAAAATTCAGATGAAAAAGATAGCGAAAGTATAATCCTATACCCAAATCCTTCTTCTGGAATTTTTTTTGTGAATAGTAATAAAGCTATTCTAAAAAACATAAATGTTTATGATAATTTTGGCAGACTTGTAATTGAAAAGAAGATGAGTAAAGAACAATTGGTTGAATTAGATCTAACAGGTC
This sequence comes from Bacteroidota bacterium, assembly GCA_013816615.1. Lineage (GTDB taxonomy): Bacteria > Bacteroidota > Bacteroidia > B-17B0 > Aurantibacillaceae > Aurantibacillus. The sequence goes on along the minus strand of JACDED010000034.1, from coordinate 11,316 downwards.
AACCAAAGGGAATATATTTGATCACACTGCTCTTAAACGATCGTTTACAAAGAAAACGGATCGTGATTCAATAATTTTTTTCGATACAGATGGCGATGATTTTTTTATCCAAAAAAATAAGATTTACTTCTCTTCTTTAAAAGCCAGTTTCATAAACGTTATTACTTCCTTATTTACATCCTCTTTGTACAACATTCTGAAATGATGATTTACCTGGTTTTGACCCGGAACCTCAGCTACTTTTTGAAAACATAAATTATCTGAATACGCTTGTTTAAAAGGAAAAACAACATGAATAAAATTCTTGCCTAATTGCGTTACCCAGGCAATGCGTTTATTTGAATTAGAAATTCCTATCATGGTTTTGGTAGATTCGATCTTTATAATACCAATCTTTTCAAATTCAGAAATAAAATGGCCGTATAAGGCCAAAGTATATTCTGATTTTCCTTTTAAGAAATCTTCGGGGCCATTTAAAGGTGTTTTCTTTGCCATTACAAAGGCTAAATAACAAAAAAACCACGACATTTCTGCATGGTTTTTGTTACTCCCTCTTCTGGGCTTCCTTCGACTTCGCTCAGGATAAACTTCTCGCCCAGGTATAAATAAAAAAAGGAAAGCTTTCGCTTTCCTTTTCGCTCCCTCTCCTGGGCTCGAACCAGGGACCCCATGATTAACAGTCATGTGCTCTAACCAGCTGAGCTAAGAAGGAATTTCTGGTTGCCTAACCCTTTTAAATTGTCTGTAAGAACAGATAATTTTTCTTGATTAGGGTGGCAAATTTACACTAGTTTTATGAAATAAACAATATCTTTACAAAAAAAAATAAAATTAATTAAATGAGCTTATTAATTGTTGGTACTGTAGCTTTTGATGCTATTGAAACCCCTTTCGGAAAAACCGATAAAATTGTTGGCGGAGCAGCGTCGTATATTGCGTTGGCAGCTTCTTATTTTACTAAAGAAATGTCACTTGTTTCCGTTGTTGGCGACGATTTTCCTAAGGATTTTCTAAATATCCTGAAAAAAGAGGGCGTGAATTTAGAAGGCCTTCAGATCAAAAAAGGTGAAAAATCTTTTTTCTGGAGCGGTAAGTATCATAATGATCTTAATACACGCGATACCCTGGATACTCAGCTAAATGTACTTGAAAATTTTAATCCTATAGTTCCTGAATCTGCTAAAGAATGTGATTTTTTAATGTTAGGAAACCTGGTTCCGGCTGTGCAACGCAGTGTTATCAACCAAATGACAAAACGCCCTAAATTAATAGTTTTAGATACTATGAATTTTTGGATGGATATTGCAATGGATGAATTAAAGAAAACCATTGCTATGATTGATGTTTTAACCATTAACGATTCTGAAGCGCGCCAATTATCCGGCGAATATTCACTGGTAAAAGCAGCGCAAAAGATCTTATTAATGGGGCCACAAGTGTTGGTAATTAAAAAAGGTGAGCACGGTGCCTTGTTATTTAACAAAGAAGAAGTTTTCTTTGCTCCTGCTCTGCCTTTAGAGGAAGTTTATGATCCAACCGGTGCCGGCGATAGCTTTGCAGGTGGTTTTATTGGCTATTTAGCTAAAACCAAAGACATTAGCTTTGATAATATGAAGCGTGCTATCATTTTTGGAAGCGCTATGGCCAGCTTTACTGTTGAAAAATTTGGCACCGAACGTCTTATTGGCCTGTCTCAGAACGATGTAGACGAAAGAGTTCAGGAATTCATTGACCTGGTACAATTTGACATAGTTTTAGTTTAATTTTTTAACTAAAAAGCACATACTAAACAACATTTTAAAGCGTTATAAAAAATTAGTGCAAATTAAACGTTTCATATACCCATTAGCATTTGTTTTACTTTTTGTTGCCTGTAGCACAAAAAAAAATACAGTTGTTAGCCGCGCTTATCATAACATGACAGCGCGTTACAATGGCTATTATTATTCTTGCGAGAATATTGATGAAGGTGTTTATAAAATTGAAAAGGCCAATAAGGATAATTTCGATAAGATCCTGCCTGTTTATATTTACCCTGCCGGCGATAAAGCAAAAGCTACATTTCCTGAATTTGATAAGGCCATCAAAAAATCATCTACCTGCATTCAGCGTCACGCAATAAAAGATAAAAAAGGTAACGAGATCCCAGCATCCGGCAAGTGGATAGATAATAACTGGATAAATATTGGCATATCACATTTATACAAGCGTGAATTATTTAGTGGGCTTGAAGCTTTTGAATATGTTGCCAGAACATATACAAAATCAAAAGATAAATACACCGCAATGGCGTGGATGATAAAAACAAATAATGAGATCGGATCTGTAAGTAGCTCCGAACAAATTATTAGTTTACTTAAAAACGAAAAAGACCTTCCCCGCAAAGTAAAAAAAGAATTACCAGTACTTGAAGCCGATTATTTTATGCGTCGCGGTTTAAATACCGAAGCCGCAACAAAACTAATGGAAGCGTCAAGAAGCACCGGTTTATTTAGAGGCATGGCTACACGTAAAAAAAGGGCCAGGTATAGTTTTATTGTTGCACAATTATTCGAACAACAAAAAAATAATAAACGCGCTGTTGAGTATTATAAAAAAACAATTAGGCTAAAACCAAATTACGAGCTTGTTTTTTACAGTAAAATTAAAATAGCCAAACTGTTGGATGTAAAACGTAATAACTCGGAAGGAACAAAGAAGGACCTTTTAAAAATGGCGAAAGAGTTTAAGAATAACGAGTATTACGATGTTATTTATTATACACTTGGAGAAATAGAAGAAAAAGAAAGAAATGCTGCACAAGCTATGATTTACTATAAAAAATCGGTGCAAACCAGTCTTAACAATCCAAACCAAAAAGGCCTTTCGTATTTAAAATTAGGTGAGATAAATTTTGATCTTACAAATTATCAGCCTGCTGAAGCCTATTACGACAGCGCCGTTGTTACCATTTCAAAAGATCATCCTGATTATGGGACAATAGTTGCACGCAAAAAAACCTTAGAAACATTGGTTGGTCACATCCGCACTATTAATAAAGAAGATAGCTTGCAACGTTTTGTGAGTTTAAGTGAGAATGAACAAAACAGGGTAATTGACCGTATTATTGCTAACCTCGAAAAAGAAGAAGCACGAAAAGAGAAAGAAAAAGAAATACTTGAAAAAAGCAATATCTTACCAGGCACTATCAATCAGCCAAGTTTAAGCGAAATAGCGGGGCCGGGATCAGCAGCAGCGTCGTTTTATTTTTACAATCCAAGCACCGTTGCTTTTGGTGTATCTGATTTCGTAAAAAAATGGGGTAACAGAAAGTTAGAAGATAACTGGAGAAGATCAAATAAAGCACTTATTGTTGAGGTTGAAAAAGAAGATACTGCACAAGTAAAAACAACCTCAGTGAATGTAAATAAAACACGCGATTTTTATAGAAAAGGGTTGCCTGTAAACGACTCTCTTATTAAAAAGAGCAATAAAAAGATCGTTTATTCTTATTACATGATGGGATCTATCTATAAAGAAGAATTAAACAATACAAAAAAAGCAGTAGCAACTTTTGAAGAATTGAATACACGTTTTCCTCAAAATAAATATTTATTAAACACATATTATATTTTATACCGTACTTATTTATCTGAAAAAAATCAGCCTAAAGCAGACTTTTATAAAGAAAAAATATTGAATGAATTTCCGGACAGTGAATTTGCACTCATTATAAAAAATCCTGAATACGCAACTTCTGCCAATTCTAAAAAAAGCGAAGTAGAAGGTTTTTATACAACTGTTTATCAATCTTATCTCGAAAACAATTACAGTCAAGCCTACGCGCAATCAAACGAAGGACTTTCGAAATTTGGCAAGAATGTATTCGTTCCTAAATTTGAGTTTATTAAAGCCTTGAGCGCAGGAAAATTAAAAGGTATTGATTCACTTGAATTCTATTTAAAATTATTAGTGGTAAAGCATCCGCAATCAGAAGTTACACCTTTAGCAAATGATATTTTACTTTCAATCAAAAGGCAGAAAAATCCTGAGTTGTTTAAAAGTGCAGAACCCGGGAAATTACAATTAGACACTTTTACTGTTAACCAGGAAGCAGAACACTTTATAATTGCAATTTTACCTGATGATCCTAAAATTGCGGATAGCTTTAAAATAAGACTCAATACATTTAACAACACTTATTATTCATCAAAAACATTTAACTCTACCAGTAATTTATTTGGTAACAATAAACAATTGGTGGTTTTAAAATCGTTCGCAAATGCTAAAGAAGTAGTAAATTATTACGAAAACCTTATCAAAGACCCCGAGCTTTTTAAAGAAGAAGTAAAAAAGGAATTGGTAGAAATTTATCCTATCTTAGGAACAAATTTACCTGTATTATATAAAAAGAAAAATGTAGAGGCCTACAAAATTTTCTTTAACGATAATTACAAGAATTTAAACGAGAACAAAATAAAATAAACTATTCACTAAAAATTGAATGTTATGTTAGGAATGAACTCAAACAAAAATCAAAACCTGGATGCTAGTTCTGTAAATTTAATTGGTAATGGTACTAAAATTACCGGCGACATTCATTCTGCCGGCGATGTAAGGATTGACGGGATATTAAGTGGTAATATTGTTACTACCGGCAAATTTGTTCTTGGGCCAAACGGTGTTGTAGATGGTAATGTTACCAGTGGCAACGCCGATATAAGCGGCGAAATAAAAGGCAAAGTAAATGTAACTGAAATGCTTTCTTTAAAAGCAAGCGCTAAAGTTAGCGGCGATATAATTACCGGTAAATTAGCTATTGAGCCTGGTGCAATTTTTACAGGAACCTGTAACATGGGAGCTAAAGTAAAAAACATGCACCAGAATATGGATACAAGCAATGCCACCTCTAAAACAGCCTAACCAAATAATTAAATACAGCAATTTAGGTATTCAAATGGCTGTAGTTATTGGTGTATCCGCATGGGGAGGTAACAAGCTCGATCTTCATTACAAAAATGAAACCCCTGTTTTTACAATAGTTCTATCACTTTTAGGCATTGCAGCTGCATTATACATTGTTATAAAAGATGTAATCAAATCCAACAAATGAAATTAAAAAGCATATCAGCCATTTTAATTTCCATTGGTGTTTCTTTTATTTACTCATACCTTTTAAATTCGCAATTTCATAAAATATCACCGCAATGGTGGCATAGTTTAATACTCTTTACCGGCTTATTTGCGGCCATAACCCTGATCAGTTTTATTAAAACGGATGTAAAGACCTTTACAGGAATACTATTGGCTACAGGCGCTATTAAGTTATTATTAGCAATGGTTGTGATTTTCATCTATTCTTTCACCCTAAAAGGGGGATTTTTCGCCTTCTTTCTTCATTTTATAGGGCATTATGTTTTGTTTACTGTGTTTGAAATAAGATATTTGCTACAACTAATCAAAACCAAACAAAATGAAAATTAATTTCTTTTTTACGTTACTCTTTATTTCCTCTATTGTCGTTGCCCAGGAAAAAACAAATAAGGCCGGGAGCGAAATAAAATTTACGACCGTTAAAAATTTAGAAGCTACTGATGTTCAAAATCAAAATATAACCGGTACCTGCTGGTCTTTTTCATCTATGTCTTTTTTCGAAAGCGAAATGATCCGTATGGGTAAAGGCAAAGATTTTAATTTAAGCGAAATGTTCATTGCAAGAAAAGCGTATTCTTTAAAGGCAGATAATTTTGTACGTATGCATGGCAAAACAAATTTTGGTGAAGGTGGTGGATTTCCGGATGCAATAAACGTATTAAAAAATTACGGCATGGTACCTGAAGAAGTTTATACCGGTAAAAAACAAATTACAGATCAACACAATCATAAAATGTTAGAAACTACGTTGATCAATATTTTACGTCCTGCTGCATTATCCGAAACACAGGAAATTGATTTTAGCTTTTTACATAATTCAGTTAATGCCGTGTGCGATGAGTTTTTAGGCAAAACCCCTGAGAAATTTGATTACAAAGGTAAAAATTATACCCCTAAAACATATGCTGAGGCTACAGGATTAAATCCAAACGATTATGTATTCTTAACATCCTTCACACACCATCCGTTTTATAGCAAATTTGCTTTAGAAGTACCTGACAATTGGAATTGGGAATTAATGTATAATATTCCATTAAACGAATTACAAGAAACTATGAACAGTGCTATTAATACAGGTTATTCATTTGCCTGGGCTGCGGATGTAAGTGAAAAAGGATTTTTATTCAGAGATGGTTTGGCCATTGTACCTGAAAAATCTTTTGCTTTAATGACAGAAGAAGATAAAAAAAGCCTTTCAACAAAACCTACAAAACAATTAAACGTTACACAAGAGATTCGTCAAAAAGCATTTGATAATTACGAAACACAAGATGATCATGGCATGCATATTTTAGGTATGGCAAAAGATCAAAACAACACGCCGTATTATTATGTAAAGAACAGTTGGGGAAAAGACAATAACCAATGCGATGGTTATTTTTATGCAAGCGAAAGTTATGTACTTTATAAAACAACAAGTATTATGCTTCACAAAAAAGCAATTCCTGCTGCTATTTCAAAAAAATTAGGAATTACTCAATAACCTTTCATATTAAATATGCCAAACAATAAACTGATCATTAAAATCCTTTTGCTGTTTGGCTTACAAATTTTATTTACACTAAAAATGCTATCCCAGGATAGCATTTTTTTTCGTGATAACATCCCTCTCTCTGCAAAGGTAATTGAGGTAAACAACACTCATGTCAAATACTACAGGGAAGGCAATACTTCAGGGCCACTGTATGTGGTTTTAAAAAACACTATTGCATTTATTAAATATGCCGATAATTATATTGACTCATTTTCAATAGTAACCTTAAATACGGAAGTATCAAATTATTTAAAGCTGGATATCAGAGGAGGGAATATTTATTGTAATAAGGAAAAAATAAATGACGCAGCCCTGCGTGAATTGTTAGAGCAAATAAAAGATACACTTATAAGAAATAAACTTATTGATGAATTTGATGATATGAAACGTTACCAGAGAAAGCATTTTACACATTTACTTGTTGGCACAGGTGTTTTTGCGGGCAGTTTATTTTACGGTTTAATATTTGGAACTATCTCAAATTCTATAGAAACATTTGCTGCATTTGCCGCTGCCGGCACACTGGTTTTTGTTCCGGCAATGATAAGCTCAACTAAAAACAAGAACAGATATTTTATGAAAATGAAAATATTGGTCAATAATTATAATCAGTTGAAGTGAATAGATCATTTCATATTTTAATTTTAATTTTTGTTGCGCAATTTCAATATTTAACTGCACAAGACACTCTGGTTTTTCATACTGGTGAAAGAAAAGTGGCCAACATTACTGAAATTAATCCTGTTGAAATAAAATATACACGTTATGGAACTGAAACACCATTATATGTGGTTAATATCAAAGAGGTTTTTTGGATCAAATATCAAAACGGGATTATTGATACGATAAACAAATTTAATGTTGTTGCAATAAATTATAGTCCAAATAAATTACAGCTTTTAAACACCAGGATATATAATTCCAAAGGTCCATTAAATGATGATGCTTTATGGGTATTATTGTATAATTATCCAAAAGTCAACATTAGAGATCAATTAATTTTAAGATATAAAGAGCTTGAAAGGCAACGTAAAATACATTTGGGCTCATTTTTATTAGGTTTAGGATCCGGCTATGTAAGTTTATATAGTATTCCATTCGCAGTAAAAGAAAATGCAGGTATACCTGTTGTCGCAGTTGGTGCAGCAGCATTGGGATCTGGTATTTATTTTTTTATAAAGTCAAGAAAAAAAATCAGGGAAAGCAAAACGGAGATTGTTGATATTTACAATAAAAATCTTTAATAATATAATTAATTGATTATCAATACATTAAGTATACAATTACGCATCTTTTAATCAAAAGAATGTTAATTTACCCAACTGAAAGGTCGGTTTTAAGCGTATATATAATAGAAACGAGGCTAAATATCTAGCACAGTTTTTGTATATAACCATAAGATTATGACAACCCGACAAATAACGATTCCGATGTTTCCCTTAAACATGGTTTTATTACCCGGCGAAACATCTAAACTACATATTTACGAAGAACGCTATAAGCAATTGGTAACAGAGTGCTTAGCCAACAATGCTTCTTTTGGTATTCCTTATTTTGAAAAAGGAAAAGTAAAAGATCATGGCTGTGAAGTAAAGATCAAAAGGATCTTAAAAACATTTTCAAACGGTGATATTGAGATCATGATAGAAGGCACAAATCTTTTTCGCTTAATTGAATATTCTGAAATACTTACTCCAAAATTATACGGCGCAGGATTAATTGAACATGTTCCTATAAATCAAAAAATAATTTTAAATAATTTACAGGATGCAGTAGTTAATTATTTTGGCTCTGTACAAAGTAAGTTTGTAGATTATGAAACGGTATCTAACTTATCGGTATTTAATATTGCTTCTTCTTTACAATTAACCAATACCGAAAAATATCAGTTGATCTCTCACCGCAATCAACAATTATTTTTATTGAACCAAATAAAATTTATTGTTCATATTATTAATACTGAACAACAAATAAAAGACAGGTTTATTGAGAACTAATCCTGCTTAATTAGCTGGCCACTTCCGTCTCCCTTTACATTCGTTATTTGCGCAGGATTTCCTTTGTAATAAATATTACCACTACGCCAGATATTGTATTCTAATTTACCACCTGTGGGCGCGTTTATAAAGCAATCACCAATACTTATACTTTCAACAAACACATAAGTATTTACGGTAAGATTTTCTCCTTTTAAAAGATTTGTACCATAAGTATAAACAAACAAGGTATTACAAACGCCATTCAAATAAATATCACCATTACCGTGAGAACTTGTTTTTATTTGATTAAATGTTCCGTTCAAATAAATGTCACCCGAATTTTCGGCAAGAACATGGATCGTATCCTGTGCAAAATCTTCACTAAATACAGTTGTACCCACACCATGATTTTCAACTCTTACTAAATAAGGCAATGTAACATTAACAGTAATGTTTCGTTTATAACCGCGCACAAAATTACACCTGTTATTGTTATCGATACTTAAAATCCCATCAGATACGTTTGTTTTAATATTTTTAATAATATTTTTTCCGGCAACCACATCTACTTTAAATTCGGTGCCTTTACTAATGTTAAGATCTATTTTGTCGTACACTTTAATGATCGTAAATTGTCCGGGAGTACGTGAGTCTGTGATCTCAGCCCCGTTAGACCTAAAACAATCCACAGCATTTTCTTTTTTACAGGCAGTAAAAAAAACAATAACGATAAAATATGTAAAATACTTTTTAATAATTTATTTTATAAAAAAACTCTATATCCTAAACCGTATTCAAAATTATAAGCAACAGCAAAATGTGTACGCAAGCCAAAATGGCCAACTAAACCACATTTACTGTAATACCTCACGCCTATTCTACTAACAACCAAAGCATCAGGATTTGTTTTTTGAAATACATAATAGCCCATTTCTATTGGAAAACTAATTCGGCCAATGTTATATGAATAACCTAATCTTGCCGAAACCCTCATTTGATCAAAGCCCTCGGGCTTGTGTTGAAATGCAGTTTCATAATCCCGCATGTAGATCTGGTCATAAAAAACATCAATACCTGCACTAAATTTATGCGTGTTACGCACGTTACGCTGATATGTAACGGAAGTAACAAAAACTTTTAATTCTTCAGTAGCAATTTCGCGTTGATTAAAGCCAATAGCTGCAAATGCAAAGATCTCATTCTTTGATCTTGCTCTTGTAGAAGAATCTACTTTTAAGATTTCAGGTTTTGCTTTTTTAGAAGGGATCAATACATTTAAGCCTGCGTTTAAGCTAACAACATTTAAGCCAAGGTTTGGATTTTTTGCTTTACCGTTACTTGCATGTGTAAATGCAATACCCGGTTCAAAGCGTATATTTTTACTGAGTTGTAAATGCCAGAACCATTTAAATTGCACGAATGAATTTATATGGCTGCCAATTGCAATATTTTTTCTGTTCTCCTTTAGATCAAAACATTTTGTAATATACGTTGCGCCCCAGCACAAACGCATAATTACACGCGCTCTTTTTTCTTTGGCATTTAAAGGAATTTCAACATACGGTGCCGCCGTTAATGCATAACCTAACTGTGAGGGATTTTTAAAATCCAGGCATTGAAGAGAGATGCCAATATCCGGTTTATTATTTTCTAAATGCCAAAGCTTATTTCCTAAAGTGGGTTTTGAAATGTTTACTTCATAAATAGTAGGAAAACCTTTTACCAAATGCCCAATGCTGGTGCGATGGATAAGAACAAAGCCCTGATTAACCACAGGCTTTATCTGCCAGTCGGGATTGCCGGTTATACCATTTTGCGCTGTAAGTATACAGCAAAAAAGAGCAAATACGGATGTAACTATGAATTTACGCAACACTATGCGAAAATAAATAAAAAAATCTTAGGAAGGCCGCTTGTTTGAAACTAAGCGCCATCCTAAGATGATTTTTAACTAAAAAGTAAGTTAAAAAGGGTTATTTGTTTACCACAATTTTTTTAGTGGCAATTGTTTTATTTTCCTGTTTAATGTTTATCAAATAGAAACCATTTACACAAGTATTAAGATCAAGCTGGTATTTTTCCATTGTACTTGATGCGTAAGATCTGCTATAAATGATCTGACCTAATGTATTTTGTATCTCTATTGCAAAATCAATATTTCTTAAAACCTTGCTATCAATATATAAAATATCTTTTGCCGGCGAAGGGTACACATTTATTAAAGCATTAAAAGTATTATTTTCTTTTATCCCGATAGGGCCGGCTAACCTATCATTCTTAATATTACTTTTCGTTTTAATTTTTTGATCAAGTGTACCACTTGTTTTAAGTGTTGGATTGCAATTAAACCCATTAGCCTGCACGCGCCATCTTGCAGCCGTTTGCCACGAACTATATTGAGGGTCTGTTGCAAGACCGGCGGTTGTTGACGTAACCAATGAATACGTGTTGTTGCTTAAATTGATCCTGTAAAGATCGTAAACAGTAACAGGAGCTGTGCTATTCTCAACAGCATAAGAGTTCCAGTTAAAATTTCCGTTTTGCTGATCCTGGATAAAAATAGTTTGATGCCATTTACTTAAAACACCGTAATGACCACAGGTATCGCGAATTTGCAATTTATATTTATACGATGTGGTATTTGGATCGCCATTTGCCGGGCCAATACTT
>JACDED010000238.1 GCA_013816615.1 Bacteroidota bacterium | reverse complement strand
TGACGGAATTTTTGATAAAAGGACAATACCACTAAGGCTTGTACAACGGCTCAATGCTACATACACCTGCCCGCTGCTAAAAGATGCAGCTGCATCTATCATCACTTTATCAAACGTAAGGCCCTGACTTTTGTGAATGGTAATTGCCCAGGCCAGGCGCAAAGGAAATTGTGTAAAAGTACCGAGGGTTTCCTGTTGCAATTTGCCATCATCCCTGTTTAATACATACCGGGAATTTTCCCATGTTTCCTGAGCAACAGAAATCTCTGTTCCATCACACTCTACAATTATTTTTTCTTTCTCTAAAGATTTAACCACGCCTATTTTGCCATTAAAATATCTTTTCTGTATTGCATCATTTTTCAAAAACATTACCTGGGATCCCACTTTTAAAACTAAAGAACCTTCGGCTGGATAGATATTCTCCGGAAAATCATTTTCGATGATCGCGTTATAAGTATAGGATGGTGATAATAATTTTTGTAATTCACGGTGATTGATTTGATCTGCCTGGTTGTTGTGAGAAGTTAGGGTAATATATTTTTCTCCAGGAGATGGGTGGAATGAAGGATCATAGCGCAGATGCAGATCTTCAAAATCGTTTGCGTTCATATTATTGTTGCGGACTTTATTTAACAGTGCAACAAATGAATCTTCTTTTTGACGATAAATTTTATCCAGTTCTATTAAAAGAGGCATTTGTTCCTTAATAATAGTACTGTCAAAGAAGAAAGGAGAAGAATAATATTCTTGTAAAATATTCCACTCGTGGCGTTGAGCAACGGGAGGTAATTGGTGCAGATCACCGATACATAATAACTGTACACCACCAAAAGGTGTGGTATAATTTCTCCGTACAGATTTTAAAATGGTATCGATCGCATCCATTGTATCACATCGAACCATGCTAATCTCATCAATAACCAAAAGTTCCATTTTTCGCAGTAATTGTTGCCGCTGTTTATTAAACCTGATCTTCCCCAGCAGTTCATCCTTATTATTTTTAGTTGGTAAAAAAGGATGAAAAGGCAATTGAAATAAACTATGCAACGTAACCCCGCCTGCATTTATTGCTGCAACTCCTGTAGGGGCAGCAACAACAATGGTCTTAGAACAATTCTCTTTTAAATATTTAAGAAACGTTGTTTTGCCAGTACCTGCTTTACCGGTGAGAAATATATTCTCGCTTGTTTCAGTTACAAATCGATAGGCAAGATCGAAAACATCGTTACGTTCTATTGAGTTAATATTTATTTTTTCCACGGATTCACTGATTTTCACGGATTAAAAAAGATACAGGTTAAAAAATAAGGCGTTGGTGCTCCAGGGATTTTCTTCCGAAGTTAATTATCAAACCAACTCTGCAATCAGAAGCTCTTAAATAATTTAAAGTTTGTGATATACAACTATCATTTATTGCACCTTCATTGGCTTTCACTTCTACAATTATTTTATTAAAGAAAACAAAATCAGCAAAAAAGGAATGTGGCAAGATGGTTTGTTTGTATTCAATTTTAAATTCCTTTTCACGCTCAATTTGTATATCCTTTAGTGTTGCTTCATACATCAAGGCATCTTTATAAACTATTTCACTAAACCCATGACCTAGTATTCAATGTACTTCCATACACAAACCAATGATCGCATAGGTTTCTTTATTAAATAAGAGATTATCCATGATAAGAAAAATTCGAGTTGGGAAGAAAAATTTTGCCACGGATTACTCGGATTTTCACAGATTACAAAAATATATTGCAATAAAATCCGTGTTAATCCGTGCAATCCGTGGCAAAAAACTATGCAGTTGCTTTACTGCCCAACAACAATAATTCGTTTACCTGAATTTCGGTAACATACTTCTTATTGCCGTCTTTGCCGGTGTAATTGCGTGTTATCAATTTACCTTCAACAGCAACCTCGGTTCCTTTGCCTAAAAATTTTTCGGCAATGTCTGCTACTTTACCCCAGGCAATTAAGTTATGCCATTGTGTTTCAGTAATTTTCTCGCCTTTAGCATTGCGGTAGCTTTCGTTTGTTGCTACTGAGAAGCGTACCAGCTTTTTTCCGTTTTCTGTGGTTCTTACTTCAGGTGCGTTACCTAAATTTCCAATCAATTGAACTTTGTTTTTTAATGCGTACATAACTTTTTGTTTTGTGCTCATACTTTTTTTAAATGAGCGGTTTTAAAATGTTTTTTATTTCAGTTGATAATTTATTTCATCAACAGTGCAAAGATGGGGTTGCCCAAAAGCCGTACTCGTATTTTAAGCGTTTATAGTTGTATATAACCGTTTGTAAGCATTTGTACCTGTAAATAATATGTTGTATCTTTCTTGTACAAATCAATACCAATCAGCATGGCAGCAGAAATTAAACCCAAACTTTGTCTTAATTGCAATAAACCGGTAAAGGGTCGGACTGATAAGAAATTTTGTGATGATTATTGCAGAAATAACTATAACAATCAATTAAAATCGAGCACAATCAACCTGGTGAGGAACATTAATAACGCATTAGGTAAGAACCGGCGCATTCTGGAAAACCTTTTTACTGAAGGAGAAGAGATGGCTAAAACCAATAAGAGTAAGCTATTGCAAAAGGGTTTTCAGTTTAAATACATTACACATACTTACACTAATAA
>JACDED010000033.1 GCA_013816615.1 Bacteroidota bacterium | reverse complement strand
AAATATATCGAGCGAAAAGGTCATGTCTATATGCGGATTTAGGTATGTTTTTAACAATTTAATTTGGACTACTTAATAACTGAATTTGGTATTAAATCAAGATTAGAAACGCTTTATGATGCAAATGATAAAGCAATGGATAAGTATCATGATCTTTATGATGAAGAAACAGATGGCTCCATGAACGGCGATAAACAACGTGAGTGGCAGGCAAAGATCATGAAAGAAATAAAAGCGCTGGATGCGTATAAGGAACCTCTTTTACAAATAAGTTTTGCAAAATAAATTCTAAACTGTCATTCCGACAAAGGAGGAATCTATGAATGAGGTCCTTCCTTCGTCAGGATGACATTATAAACAAAAAAAATGCGGCTCATTTCTGAACCGCATTTAACTAATCAATTTTTCCCTAAAAAATTAATCAACATTATCGTGCAAGAATGAATTGTTTGGACGGATCTCGATCTTTTTGTCATCGCCTTCGCTTAATGTAAATCTTGAAACGTTTGATTCAGTACTGTGGGTTTTATTTTCAAGGCTAATGTTCTTACGTTCAAAAGCTGTTTGTTTTTCTAAAGCCGCTAAACCTTCCGGACTTTTCATTTTTAAAGTGATCTCTTTCAGTTTACGGATACGATCCTGAGCTAATTTAATTTGTTCTTCTCTTGAAATTGTATCCTGGTCCATTGTAGTTTCTTCTTTAGAAACAATTCTTGTTTCTTCGGAGTTAACATCATTAAAAGTAAATTCTGTAATTGTAGAGGTTACTTCGCTCACTACTGTTTTAGTTTCTTCAACATGAGAAGTAATTATAAAATCATTCTCATTTGTTGTTTCTTCAGTTGTAGTTACAACATTAATTTCCTTTTGAGTTTCCTGTGTTTCTTCTTTTATGAATACAAAAGGTTCTGCATTTTGGATCTCATCAATAATAGTTACTTGTTTTACTTCTGCAACCGGCGTTTCGATCTTCTCTTCTAAATTCACAACCTTACGATCTTTAAAGCTCATTGGCTCAAAGCCTGTGCTTCTTGATTTAAATCCGGTAGCAATAATTGTAACACTTACATTATCTCCTAAAGAAGCATCGGTACCGTAACCTGTAATTAATTCGGCAGTTCCACCGGCAGCTTCCTGGATAAAATCGGTGATCTCACCAAACTCATCCATATCAATATCATCAGTACCACTCATGATATTTAATAATACGTGACGTGCGCCGCTAATATCATTATCATTTAATAAAGGAGAATTTAATGCTTGTTCAACCGCTTTAATAGCGCGCTTTTCGCCGCTTGCAATAGCAGAACCCATAATTGCTACGCCGCTATCTTTCATAACAGTTTTAACGTCGTTAAAGTCAACGTTAATATGCATGTGTAAGCTAATGATCTCAGCAATACTTTTTGCAGCACCAGTTAATACATCATCAGCGTGTTCAAACGCTTCGCTCATTTTTAAGTTACCGTAGATCTCACGTAGCTTATCGTTGCCGATCACTAATAAAGTATCTACATACTTTTTCATTTCTTCTAAACCAGCTTCAGCTTGTTGGCGACGTTTTTTCCCTTCAAATGTAAAAGGAATAGTCACTATGCCAACCGTTAGTATACCTAACTCTCTTGCAACGCTTGCAATTACAGGAGCCGCCCCGGTACCTGTACCACCACCTAAACCGGCGGTAATAAATACCATTTGCGTATTAGCACCTAAATATTTTTTTATCTCTTCAATAGATTCTAATGCGGCATCGCGGCCAACATCGGGAATAGAACCTGCACCTAATCCTTTAGTAGACATTTCGCCTAATTGAATTTTAAAAGGAACAGGACTCTTTTCTAAAGCTTGTTTATCGGTATTACATACGATGAAATCTACCCCCTTAATACCTAAGCGGTACATATGGTTCACAGCATTGCTTCCGCCGCCGCCAACGCCGATCACTTTAATGATCGAGCTATCTTCTTGTGGTAATTCAAATTGCATCATTTTGTTAGTTTTAAGTTATTAATTATAAGTGCTTAATTATTGTTGTTACTATTACAAAGTTTATCGTGAATTGTTTTCTTTATTAAAAACTAAACACTAAAAACTTATAATTATTCTATATCGTCACTCATCCAATCTTTTGTTCTTCCAATAAGATCAGTAAAATAAGTTCCGATCTTTTTCTTTGAATGTCCAACGATCTTTTTTGCTTCTTTTTGTTTTTCTTCTTCTTTACTTGCTTGATTCTCTACTTTAACAGCGTTAACACCACGCTTAGCATCGCGTTCGTATTTTTCAATACCTTTCATTACTAAACCAACACCTGTTGCATATAATGGATTTTTTAATTCATCATCATTCGTTGCAAGGTGTTCGTTTGGTGTACCAATACGGCAATCCATCCCGGTAGTTAACATTACCAATTGCGGTAAATGTTTTAATAAAGCGCCGCCACCTGTTACAACAATACCTGCAGCAAGTTTACGCTCAAAACCACTACTTTTAATTTCGAATAAAACGAATTCTAAAATCTCTTCCATACGCGCCTGGATGATCTGCGCTAAAAATTTAACAGAGATCTCTTTGTGCGGACGGCCACGTAAACCGGGAATAGAAATGATTTCGTTCTCCTGATTCTCTTGAGATAAAGCAGAACCAAAACGCATTTTTAATTGCTCGGCCTGTGTTTTAATAATACTGCAGCCTTCTTTAATATCTTCGGTAATAATGTTTCCACCAAAGGGAATTACAGCCGTGTGACGGATAATGCCATCGTAAAAAATAGCAACATCTGTTGTACCACCACCAATATCAACCAACACAACACCTGCTTCTTTTTCTTCATCACTTAAAACCGCATCAGCACTTGCTAATGGCTCTAAGTGAAGATCAACAGTTTCTAAACTTGCACGGTTAATACATTTAAAAATATTTTTTACTGCCGAAATTTGCCCTGTAATAATATGAAAATTTCCTTCTAAACGGATACCTGCATGACCAATTGGGTTTTTAATTCCTGATTCGTTATCAATAATATATTCCTGTGGAATAACATGAATGATCTCTTCACCCGGGCTCATCACCAAACGGTGCATATTATCAATTAAATTATCAATATCTTTTTGGTTGATCTCATCTTCTAAACTCTGACGGATGATCATACCACGGTGTTGCATACTTTTAATATGTTGGCCGGCAATACCAACGATTACTTCACCAATATCCACATTTGCTTTATCGGCAGCCATTGCTACAGCCGCTTTAATAGACCCAACGGTTTGCTCTATGTTAACCACTACACCGCGGTTAACACCAAGAGACTCAGATTTACCAATGCCTAGTATTTCAATTTTACCAAATTCATTTTTACGGCCAACAATAGCAGCAATTTTAGTTGTTCCAATATCTACCCCAACAACCAGTTCGGAAGCTAAATTAGGGTTGCCTTGATTTGTTGTTTTTTCCATAATTTTTATTTTTTAGTACAAACTACTAAGTTTTTATATTTTAAATTTATGTTCGAATATTTTGTCCAGCTATCGGCTTTATTCATGCCTTCTGTATAAAATAATTTCAGTTTATTAAATTTTTCGGCAACATCAGTTGCATTACCAAAAATAATTTTGTGATTGCCAATTGCGGGAAAGAGCTCAATTTCTTTTTCTTCGTTTACGTAGATCTGGTGGATCAGGTTCGTTAACACCGAATCTTTATTTATAAAATCTGCCACATCGTAAATATCATCCAGTAAGCTTACTTCTTTAAACGATTCGCTTTTTTTGATCTGGTCTACTGAATATTGGTAGCGACGTGAAAAAGGTTCGTAAATAAATCCGCTTGCTATGAGTACACGTGCAGAATAGTTATCGTTCAAAGGCATTAATTTCGTTTGAGAATCAATGTAAAAACTTTCCCCGTCTTTGTTGATGATCCTCAAAACAGGAGTGCGTTGCGTGATATCAATTTTTATTTCGCCGTTAATATCTGCTGCAACTTCTGCATTTTCAATAGCAGGATGTGAGTTCAGGCTTTTTTCCAGCTCAGGAATATTAATGTTTTTGTATTGATTAAGAAGAAGTGAATCTTTTCGTTCAACAAAAAATTGCTTAATATCTTTTTCGCTTAAAAATAAATTCTCATCGTTGTTGTGAATAGAAATATTCAAGGTTTTTGCAACAATGTTTCTTTCACTTTTTGAAACGAAAGCCCATGAGCTTGTTAAGCCTACAATGGCAATAATCCAAAGAACGGTAATTAAGATTTTTTTATAGTTTAGTTTTTTCAAACTTTTGTATTTAATATTTTTTCAAGTGGTTCAATAAGGGAATCAACATCTCCTGCTCCCATTGTTACCAAAACTTCGGGTGAGCTTTCTTTCATTTTATCCAACACCTGTTGTTTAGTCATCAATTTTTTGTCCTTCAACTTCATCTTGCTCAATAACCATTCAGAAGTAACACCTTCAATTGGTTTTTCGCGTGCCGGGTAGATATCTAACAAAATACATTCGTCCAACATATCCAGGCTTGCCGCAAACTCATCTATAAAATCGCGCGTACGACTAAACAAATGCGGTTGAAAAATGCCTGTCACTTTTTTTCCGGGATAAAGTTTCTTTACCGATCCAATAGTAGCTTTTAATTCTTCGGGATGATGAGCATAATCATCAATGTAGACCACTTTTTCGGTTTTCACCCTATAATCAAAACGGCGTTTAACACCACTAAAAGAACGTAAAGCATTTTTTATCACATCACCTTTTATCCCGATCTGCTGTGCAATTGCAACTGCTGCAATCGAATTTTCAATGTTGTGCAGGCCCGGTAAACCAAGCGTGACGCCATATATAGCCTCAACAGGACTTTTAATGTTGTACGAAAACTGGGCATTCTCCATAACAATGGATTCGGCACAATATTCCGTATCTAAATTTAATGAGTAGATCAGGCGTTTATTACTCAGCGTCAAATCGTTATCAACATTTTTTTTAACAATGAGGGTGCCGTCAGTTTTCACCTGTTTTGCGAATAAAGCATAACCTTCCTTAACGTGTTCGGCGTTACCGTAAATGTCTAAGTGATCGGCATCAACACTCGTAATAACAGCTATTTGAGGATGCAGTGTTAAAAAAGAACGGTCGTATTCATCGGCCTCAACAACCACGAAAGCATCTTTATCATTCACATCTCCAAGCAGCAAATTGGTATTATAATTTTTAGAAATACCCCCCATAAACGAAAAACAATTGATGCCTGCGCTTTTTAACAAGTGAGTAACAAGTGTAGTTGTTGTTGTTTTACCATGTGTTCCGGCAATGGCAATGGTTTTAAATTGTTTAGTGATCTCACCCAAAACAACAGAACGTTTTAAAATGGTATAATTATTCCTTAAAAGAAATTGATACTCATTATGCTCTTTCGGAACTGCGGGTGTGTATACAATGAGTACCTCTTCTTTTTTGTAAGAACTCAAAATAGATTCCAATGCCGTAACATTATCATCAAAATGGCAGGCAATTCCCTCGTCCTGCAATTGGTTTGTTAAGTTAGTAGCAGTTTTATCATAACCAATAACTTCTTTTTTATAATGGCTGAAGAATCGCGCCAAAGCACTCATACCGATGCCTCCAACGCCAAGAAAATAATAGAGCCTATAGTTAAGTATGTTCATTTCAAAAATTGATTAAAGATTTAAGATTAAGGATTAAAGAGGGTTAAGTCTTTCATCATTTGTCTTTCATCCTTTATCCATATTATAGTTTGCCAGTTTTAAAACCTCTTTTGCAATTACATTTGCCGAGTTTAAAAAAGCCAGCTGTTTCATATTCCCTTTTAATGTTTGTTGTTCGGTAGAATTATTTATCAGTTCAATAGCTTTATCTACTAATACTTTTGTTGCTTCCGTATCTTTTACCAAAATGGCCGCATTTTTATTTACCAGCGACATTGCATTTTTTGTTTGATGATCTTCTGCCGCTGTTGGCAATGGAACAAGAATGCAGGGCTTTTGAACGATACATAATTCTGAGATCGCCCCTGCCCCCGCTCTTGAAATTACTACATCGGCAAAAGCATAAGCCAGATCCATACGCGAAATAAAATCGACTGCTGTTATATTTTTACTTTCAAAATCTTTTGCCTGTTGTTTGGCTGTTTCAAAATAAATTTTGCCTGTTTGCCAAACCAGTTGAATACTATTGTCTGCAAATTTCTTAAGTCCAACGCCAACTGCTTCGTTAATTGCTTTGGCGCCAAGACTTCCACCAACAACTAAAACTGTTTTTTTATTGGGATCTAACTTAAAAAAAGAAAAAGCTTCTGCTCTTTTTTCTTCGATATTTGAAATATCCTGTCTTACGGGATTTCCTGTAAGCATTATTTTTTCTTTTGGAAAAAATTTTTCCATGCCTTCATAAGCCACACAGATCTTTTTTACTTTTAATGATAAGATCTTATTGGTAATGCCTGCATATGAATTCTGTTCCTGTATCAAAGCCGGCACTCCTTTGGTAGTTGCGGCCCGTAAAAGCGGACCACTCGCATAACCACCGGTTCCAACAACAACACTCGGTTTAAAATCGTTAATTATTTTTCTTGCAGACAATAAACTTTTAATGATAAGGTAAGGTAATTTTAAATTTGCAAGAGTCAGTTTACGCTGTAAGCCAGCAATGGCAATGCCAATTATGCGATAACCGGCAGCGGGAACTTTTTCCATTTCCATCTTGCCTATTGCTCCAACAAATAATATTTCTGAATCGGGAACTAATTTTTTTATTTCGTTCGCTATGGCTATTGCGGGAAAAATGTGTCCCCCGGTGCCACCACCACTTAATATGACTTTAAGCTGTTTCAAGTTTTTCTTCAGATTTATCTTCTACACTACGGCTTATACTTAAAATAATTCCGATAGCGATCATTGTAAACCAAATAGATGTTCCGCCCATACTTATAAGTGGCAAAGGCTGACCCGTTACCGGAAATAAATTTACCGCTACAGCCATGTTTACCAATGCCTGGAATACCAGGCTGAACGAAAGCCCTACAGCAACAAATGAACCAAATGGCTTATCATTATCCCTTAAAATTTTTATACCTCTATATAATAATATCATATAAAGAAAAAGTAACACAAAGCCACTTAACAAACCATACTCTTCAATAATAATAGCATAAATAAAATCAGATGAGGCCTGCGGTAAAAATGCACGTTGTGTACTGTTACCCGGACCTTTACCAATTACACCACCTGTGGCAATTGCAATTTTTGCCTGCTCACTTTGGTAATTACTTTTTGAATCGCCGCTGCTAAAACTTTCTATACGCGCTCGCCATGTTGGGCCGCGACGGCCGGGAATAGTTTCAGGTCCAAACCATATCCACGAGATAAAAAGAGTACCAACTAAAACGCAAACAGCTAAAATTTTTAAAATGATCTTAATATTGATGCCCCCTACAAACATCAATACCAAACAATTAAAAAACAATAAAGCCGCTGTAGAAAAATTGGCCGGTAAAATTAAGATGCAAATAATACCTATAGGAAGTAAAAGATGTTTAAAAACAGATTTGAAATCTATCAGTTCCTTCCCTCTTATAGTAAGTACACGCGCAACATAAATGATCAACATTAACTTTGCAATATCAGAAGATTGAAATGTTAAACCAATACCGGGAACTTCTAACCAACGCGAAGCTTCGCCGGCACTTACGCCTTTTAATAATGTATAAACCAAAAGTGGGATAGAAAGAATAAATCCTATCTGCGCAATTTTTGAAAATATTGTATATTTTATCTTGTGAAACATGTAAGCAATACCAAACCCCAATGCAATGATCACAAAATGTTTAATTAAATAATATTCGGTATTACCCTGCTTAAATTTATGCGCAAGTGTAACAACCGCACTGTAAACTACCAATACAGAAAGCAACGACAATAAGAACATTATTGCCCAGATCACTTTATCACCTTTTAAATAGTTAAACAGTTTCATTTTTTATTTAATTTATATGGTTTTTCACGTCAATTATTCTGAAAATTTAAAGCGCAGGATTCATTAACAAATGAGGATCATTTATTTTAGCAGAGGCTACAATAAAATTTTGTAATGAAAAACTTTAAACCAGGGTCACTGATCTGAAATTTTATTACAAACCTTTTACTGCACGTTTAAATTGCATACCCCTGTCTTCGTAATTTTGAAAAAGATCAAAACTTGCGCATGCAGGAGATAATAAAACAACATCACCTTTTTTACCGATCTTGTAAGAAGCGGCAACTGCATCATTTGCATTGTCAGTTTCAACTATTAATTCTACAGCATCCTTAAATGCAGCAACAATTTTTTTGTTGTCTTTACCTAAGCAAATAATTGCTTTTACTTTTTCTTTTACAAGGTCAAAAAGCTCATTGTAGTCGTTGCCTTTGTCTTGTCCGCCACAGATCCAAACTACAGGTTTCTGCATACTTTCAAGCGCATACCATGTGGAGTTTACATTGGTTGCTTTTGAATCGTTAATAAATTCAATGCCATTAATAGTAGCAATGAATTCTAAACGGTGTTCAATGTTTTGAAAATCCTGCAAAGATTCGCGGATGATCTCTTTTCTCACATCTACGATGCGGGTAGCAAGCGAGGCCGCCATGCTGTTGTAAACATTGTGTTTACCCTGGAGTGCTAGTTCTTCAATTGTCATAGTTAAGGGTTGTTGGTTTGGTTTATAATTAAGGGTTAATTGGTTCTCGTTTAAAAATGCGCCGTGGCCATCAATTGGTTTTTTGATGCTGAATGGAACGAGCTCGGCTGCAAATTTATGCTCCTGCATGTACGCCTGAATGATTAGGTCATCCGCACAATACACAAAAGCATTTTTGTTACTTTGGTTTTGAGTTATTCTGAATTTTGATTCTACATAATTTTCAAATTTATAATCGTACCTGTCTAAATGATCAGGCGTAATATTTAATAATACAGCAACATCGGCAACAAAATCAAACATGCCATCCAATTGAAAACTGCTTAACTCCAACACATAATAATCAAAATTCTCACGCGCTACCTGCATAGCAAAGCTTTTGCCTACGTTGCCACCAAGACCAACATTATAGCCTGCTTTTTTTAATATGTGATAGGTTAACAAAGTTGTAGTTGTTTTACCGTTCGATCCTGTTATACATATTTTTTTTGCATTCGTATATCTTCCTGCAAATTCAATTTCCGAGATCACCGGAATTTTTTTTGCTTTTAATTTTTGGATCAATTCTACTTTATCAGGAATACCCGGACTCTTGATCACCTCATCGGCATTCAGGATCTTTTCTTCGGTATGTACTCCTTCTTCAAACAAAATTTTTTCTTCAATTAATTGTTCTTTATACTTTTCTTTTATCAATGATTTGTCACTTACAAAAACGTCGAAACCTTTTTGTTTTGCGAGCACTGCACTTCCTACTCCACTTTCACCGCTACCAAGTATCACAATTCGTTTGCTCACTATCTTAATTTCAACGTTACAAATGTTAATACCGCCAACATAATTCCTATAATAAAAAACCGCATTACTATTTTTGATTCATGAAAACCTACTTTTTGATAATGATGATGCAATGGTGCCATTTTAAATAAGCGATGTGTTTGTGCATATTCTAAACCTCTTTTCTTTTTTTGATACTTGAAATAATAAACCTGTAAGATCACCGAAACATTTTCTACTAAAAACACGCCGCATAAAATAGGGATCAGTAATTCTTTACGGATAGCGATCGCATACACTGCAATAATTCCACCAATGGCAAGGCTTCCTGTATCACCCATAAATACTTGTGCAGGAAAAGAATTGTACCACAAGAAACCAACGCACGCTCCTATGAATGCGGCCATAAATACCACGAGCTCACCGGAGTTGGGTATGTACATAATGTTTAAGTAGTCGGCAAAAATAGTATTACCCGAAACGTAAGCAAGTATACCTAACACCACACCAATGATGGCACTTGTTCCTGCAGCCAGGCCATCAATGCCATCTGTTATGTTGGCGCCATTGGAAACTGCTGTTACAATTAAAATTACCATTGGGATAAAAATGATCCAACCGTATTTAGCACAATCATTACAAGCCCATGAAATAAATTTGCTATAATCCAATTCATTATTTTTTAAGAACGGAATGGTTGTTTTTAAATTCTTCACTGCTTTATCGGCATACATTGGTGTATTAAATTTTTCATCTGTTTTATTGGATGTAATATTTAAAAGATCGTTTTTTGCCGGCGCAATACGCTCTTTAATTACAACATCCGGATGAAAATAAAATACGCAGCCAACAATCAATCCAATCCCAACCTGGCCAATAATTTTAAATTTACCCTGTAAGCCTTCTTTATTCTTTTTAAATACTTTAATGTAATCATCTAAAAAACCGATTCCTCCCAACCAAATAGTAGAGATAATCATTAAAACGATATATACATTTAATACTTTTGCAAATAATAAAGTTGGAATAATAATAGCTGCAATAATTATTAAGCCGCCCATAGTTGGTGTGCCGGCTTTTTTTGTTTGACCATCCAACCCTAATTCACGAATGGTTTCGCCAATTTGTTTTTTGCGGATGAATTCAATAATACGTTTACCAAAGATCAAAGAAATAATAAGTGAACTGATCAATGCTAAAGCTGCACGGAATGAAATATACTGAAACACACCGGCTCCGGGGAAGTCGAACGCTCTATCTAAATATTGAAATAAATAGTATAACATTATATATCCAGTGTTTTAATCGTTTCTTTTAAAATAGCGTAATCGTCAAATAAATGTTTTACCCCTTTTATCTCCTGGTATTTTTCGTGTCCTTTACCTGCAATTAAAATAATATCACCGGGATTACTTAAACTACAAGCGGTTTTAATTGCTTCTTTTCTATCTGTTATCCTTAATGTTTTTTTTGCATCTGCAGGATTAATTCCTTTTTGCATTTGGTTCAATATGTCTTCAGGGTCTTCGCTGCGCGGATTATCAGAAGTAAGAACAACTTTATTACTATACTCGCAGGCAATAGCGGCCATTACCGGACGCTTTGTTGCATCACGATCGCCACCGCAACCGATCAATGTTATTACCTGTTCATTTCCGGTACGAATATCTTTTATAGTTTCTAAAACATTTTTTAATGCATCGGGGGTATGCGCATAATCAATAATGCCAATAATTCCTTTTGGTGATTTTATATATTGAAAACGCCCTTCAACAGAATTTAGATTGCTTAACGCTGTTAACACATTTGTTTTATTTTGTTTTAATAAAATAGCGGTTGCATAAACGGCTAAAACATTATATGCGTTAAACGTTCCTATTAATTTTACCCACACTTCAGTATTATCAATATTTAGTAATAACCCATTCAGCTGATTTTCGAGGATACGACATTTAAAATCGGCCATACTTTGCAAACCGTAAGTGTGTTTTTGCGCTTTTGTATTTTGCAACATCACTGTTCCATTGCGGTCATCGCGATTTATTAATGCGAAAGCCGTATTTGGCAACTGATCAAAAAAACCTTTCTTTGCTTTTATATATTCATCAAATGTTTTATGATAATCTAAATGATCGTGCGTTATGTTGCTGAAAATTGCACCTGTAAAACTTATGCCTGCAATACGGTTTTGCGCAACCGCATGAGAGCTTACTTCCATAAAAACATATTCACAACCCTGCGAGATCATTGTTGTAAGGAGCTCATTTAGTGTTAATGCATCCGGCGTTGTATGCGTTGCAGCTATTATAGTATTGTTTATTTTATTTTCTACAGTTGATAATAAGCCAACAGAATAACCTAGTGATTTAAATAAATTAAATAATAAAGTAACAGTTGTAGTTTTGCCGTTCGTGCCAGTAATACCAACCAGTTTTACTTTTTCAGAAGGATTATCAAAAAAGTTGCAGGCAATAATACCCAATGCATAAGAAGAATCTGCAACTTTTACATAAGTAACATTTTCATTTTTATTGGCGGGCATTTCTTCGCATACAACTGCAATGGCCCCGCTTTCAATAGCTTTATCAATATAAGTATGGCCATCTACCGCAGTACCTTTTGTAGCAACAAACAGCGAATCTTTTTTAACAGACCGTGAATCAAAAGTAACAGAAGAAATAGCCATATGGGTTGACCCGGTTATTTCTTCCAGCCTTACTTTATAAATTATGTCACTCAGTAACTTCATATTAATGTTAGTACGATCTTGTTTCCTTTATTAAATTTTTGTCCTGCTTCAATACTTTGTTTTTGTACACTGCCAAAACCATGCAACTGAACATGGATGCCTTTATTTTCTAATAAGAACAAAGCGTCCTTAGCCGATAAGCCGTGAAGGTTTGGCATAATTCCTTTTCTTAACTGATTTTCAATGTTGTTTTCTGCCAAAATTATTTTGGTAGAATCTTTTGAAAAGCGGCTTAAATATTTATCAGTTTCAGGTTGAGAAACAGGTATTGCTAATTTTTTTGTTACAGAAGCAATTTCATTTCCTTTAGTTGTAATTACACTTGGCACTTTAGTAATTAAAGTTTTATTATCGTTTATGGGTCTGATAAAATCCAAACTTCCTGAATATACTTTCTCTGCAATTTCTTTAAATACAGGCCCCGCAACAGCAGCGCCATAATACACACCGTTGCTTGGTGAATTGATCACAACAATACAAGAGTACTGTGGATTTTCTGCCGGAAAATACCCTACAAATGATGCCTGGTAACTACGCTCGCCTACTCGCCCATAACTTCCATTAATTGCAATTTGCGCAGTACCTGTTTTTCCGCCTACTTTAAATGCTGTTATATTTAAGGCTTTTCCCGACCCGTTTGTTACAACGCCTTCCAGTAATTTTTTTGCTTTAGCAATAGTTTCTTTTTTTACGATCTGTTCTTCTAAAATTTCGGTACAGTAAGTTTTTATAACTATGCCATTACGTTTAATTTCTTTTACGAAACGTGGTTTTACCATCCTGCCATTATTAGCAACAGCATTGTACAAGGTTAATGTTTGTAATGGCGTAATTAAGCTTTCGTAACCATAACTTAATTGTGGCAATGTAACACCCGACCAGAATTTCGTTTTCGTTTGCGGTATAACACCTTTACCCTCGCCAGGAATTGACAAACCTAATTTTTCGTTCAAATGAAATGAATTCAATTTATTTGCAAACTGTTGTGGATTTTTAGAATAATATTTTGTAATTATTTTACTCACTCCAACGTTTGATGATGTTTCGAAAACTCTTTGTACATTTAATACCGGAAACTCAGGAGCATGCGAATCTTTTACTTTTTTATCAAAGTACATACACTCGCCATTACCAACTTCTACTTTTTCATCAAGACTAATATTGTACTCATCAATAACAGCGAGCATAGAAGCTAACTTAAATGTAGAGCCAGGTTCTGTTGGATAACCAATTGCGTAATTAAAACTTTCGTTATAAGTACTAGTATCATTAGCGCTTTTTGTAAGATTTACAATTGCTTTAATAGCGCCTGTTTTTACTTCCATTAAAATAGCACAACCATGAGATGCACCGTTTTTTGTTAATGAACGCATTAAAGCTTGTTGTGCCACATCCTGAATGTTTATATCAATAGTTGTATAAAGATCATTTCCATCTTTTGGTTCAACTTCATTCTCATCATTTATAGGGCGCCATACGCCGCCTGCAATTTGTTGCATTAAACGTTTTCCACTTACACCACTCAACGTACTATCAAATGCACCTTCAAGACCAACAGGTTTTACACCCGGGCGCGACATTCCAATAGTTCTACCAGCCAACATTTGAAACGGACGCTCACGACGATTAGTTTGTAGTGTAACCAATCCGCCTTTTCTTCCTTTTCTGAAAATTGGAAATGCTTTTAGTACCTGTAAATTTTTATAAGACACATTGCGTTGTAATAAAACATACCGGTCACCGGCAGAACGCGCTTTGTTTAATATCCTTAAATATTCTTTTTCACTTTTATCTTCAAATAAATTACTTAATGATGATGCTAACGAATCACGATTGGCCTTATATATTTTTTCAGTAATGCTTGGTGCATTAATATCAACCGCAATTTCATAATAAGGTAATGAAGTTGCCAAAAGAGCGCCATTCACATCAAAAATATTTCCACGCACAGCTTCAACAGAATCTAATTTTGTTGTAAACGCTTCTGCTTTGCTACGCCATTCATCCCCTTGCACAAACTGAATAACGCAAATACGATACAATATTCCAAGCGCAAATACACACATAAAAATGTATATCAAATACGTGCGTGATAGAATATTTTTCTTTTCGTTCAAATTAATTTGTTGTTTTATATAATTGGGTACTATCTACTTTTATTTTTGTTGGCGGAACTACAGGTTCTTTTAAACCTAATTTATCAGCCGATTTTGCTACCTCACTTTGCTTGCTGGCAAACATGAGATCGCTTTTTGTTGAGATATATTCTGACCTCAATTCTTTTAGCTGGTTTGAAATTTTATTTACCTCCCGAATTTTATCATCCGCATAATACCCATTAGCGATATAAAGAATGGCGATAAATGCAAGAAAAGTAATAAATGGCAAATGTTTTAAGGTTTTATCGTTTGTTAAAAATGTGCCGCTAAACACTGCCGACAAACCTTTACCGAGAACTCCTTTTTTTCGTGGCTTATTATTTTTCTCAGATTTTGGGGGAGTCGTTTCCTCAACAACAATTTCTTGTTCTTCTATTTCTGGTTCTGTTGTGGGTATTTCTCTGTATTTGTTAGCCACTTATTTATTACTGGTTTATAGTTCTTAGTTTAAAGTTTTATTCCTACTCTTAATTTTGCACTTCGTGCTCTTGTGTTACTTTTAATTTCTTCTTCTGTTGGTAAAATTGGTTTTGATGTTAAATTTTTGAATACCTTTTTTCCGGTTCCAAATATTATGTCCTTCTCTTCTACTCCTTCTACATTACCCGAACGGATCACATTTTTTACCAACCTGTCTTCCAAACTGTGATAGGAGATCATTACCAATCTTCCTTCCGGGTCAAGAAGCTCAACACACTGTGTTAAACATTCTTTCAGCGCTTCAATTTCCTGGTTAACTTCTATTCTTAAAGCCTGAAATACTTTTGCCAAATATTTATGCTCTTCAAATTTGGGTGTGCAGGATGCGATCACTTCTTTTAGATCATTTGTTGTAACGATCTCTTTTTCTTCTCTTGATGAGCAGATGACAAATGCCAAACGATTTGCATTATGTATCTCTGCATAAGTTTTAAAAATGTGAATGAGTTGTTTATCTGAATATTCATTCACAATTTTTTTTGCAGTTAACACATTTTGCTGATTCATTCGCATGTCCAATTCCGAATCAAACCGGATAGAGAACCCGCGTGCCGCTTCATCAAACTGATGTGATGAAACACCAAGATCGCCAAGAATGCCATCTACTTTATTGATACCCTGTAATCGCAGGTAATTTTTAATGTGCCTGAAATTATGTGGTATCAAGGTAAAACGCTTATCATCTAATTTGTTTTTTTGCGCGTCTTCATCCTGATCAAATGCAAACAGTTTTCCTTTTTCGTTTAGTTGTTTTAAGATGTGAGCAGAATGTCCGCCACCACCAAAAGTTATATCAACATAAACGCCGTTGGGTTTAATGTTTAAATTATCAATACAAGCTTGTAAAAGAACGGGGTTGTGGTAAGCATTACTACTCATCATCACCATCATTAAAATTTATTCCTCCCAACACATCCTCTGCTAGTTTTTCAATATTTATTTCCTGGTTTAAGAAGTCTTCGTATAATTTTTTATCCCACAACTCTATCACGTTATTGCTACCTAAAACTTTTAAATCAGATTTTATATCTGCGTAATCGGTTAATGATTTTGGCAGTAACAATCTTCCTGTTGCATCTGCTTCAACATTTGTTGCACCGCCGGTAAATTTTCTTACAAAAACATCGTTGGCTTTTATCAACCGGTTGAGCTTACTTAGTTTTTTATTTAATTTATCCCACTCTTTTATCGGGTATAAAACCAGGCATTTTTGGTGCAGGTTTCGGTTGATCACAAAGCCATTCTCAAAAAGGTTTTCCAGCTGTTTCCTAAGGTCGACAGGAAACATGAACCGCCCTTTCGCGTCCACTTTACAATCGTATTCCCCTATGAGACTGGCCATTACTAGTTTTATTAGATTGTAGCAAAAATATGGATAATATTTCCACTTTTTACCACTTTAAGCCATTTTTTACCACCATTGTTGAAAAAATGGGCGTTTTAAACAATGTTAATAAGCCTAATTATCAGCAAGTTAAAATTAGATTTTGGCAGGAAACGTAGACTTGGTAAGGTTTTTAAAAATTGATTGAGGGAAAAGACCTGTAAATTCCAATGAGGCTTTCTAACAGGTTATTAACAATTGCTGTTAAGAGAAATTTGCCGAAATGTTAAATTCCAAGCAGATTGTTAATTTTTGAATTCTAAACGTGAAAATGGTGTAAAAAAGATGCTTTTACCAAAAAAAATAAGGTAAATTTTATAACGGCTTACAGGTTGTCGCTTAAATTATTCCTTCTTTTTTAAAGTAATCGATAATTGCATCTATGATCAATTTGTTTTGTTGCTTGGCTTCTAAATGGGGGAGGTTTTCTTTTAAATGCCAGTGTGGCCAGCCATCCTTATCCCGTCCATCATATTCATAAAAACCATAGGGTTCTAATAAAGTACAAATAGCAATATGCATGACTTCAAGCTTTTCATCCTTTTTATACTTTTTAAAAGGCTTGCTTAATTCCTGTAAACCAATGATAAATAAAATAGCATCAAAATCCATTTCTCCATCAAAACGTTCTTTTAATTTTTCCTGGAGTCTCTCCCAATCACTTGCCATCTTTATAGTTAAATAGGTATTAGTAAATAGTTAATAGTTAATTACTCTTGTTCATCTGAACCGTCTTCATCAAATTCTCCTTCATTCAGATCAGGCAATAATGTGCGTGGAGCTTGTGTTTGTTGCTGATGATGGTAAATAAAATCCAGTATATCTTCTTTACCAACTTTTTTCTCTGCTGATGAAATAAAGCTGTTAGGTAATTCTTCCCATAGCTTTAATAATTCTTTCTCAATATTTTTAATATTCTTGGCTAATTCTAATTTCGAATTTTTATCCGTTTTGGTATAAATGATACTAAATGGCGTTTGATTTTCGCCACACCATAACATAAAATCTTTATCGATCTGTTGCAATGGCAACCGGCTATCCAGCAATACAAAAAGGCAAACCAGTGTTTCGCGTTTTTTACAGTAATCGTAAATGATGGTTTCAATTTTTACACGTGTGGTTTTACTTGTTTTTGCAAAACCATATCCGGGAAGATCGACCAGGTACCAGGTATCATTAATGCTAAAATGATTTATTAATTGTGTTTTACCCGGTGTTGCTGATGTTTTTGCGAGCTTGTTATTATCGCAAAGCATATTTATAAGCGACGATTTACCAACGTTACTTCTGCCAATAAAAGCAAACTCGGGTAAAGTTGGTTTCGGGCATCCAAAAATGCTGGAAGCACTTTGTTTAAATATGGCTTTTTTAATTATCATTTTTTATTTTAAAATTCCTTTTTCAACTAAGTAAGAGTGAAAGTGTCTTTCTTTTTTACTTTGATATACATCAGAGATCCTAACAAGAATGCCTGTTTCTTCAACACCGCCAAACTCACGGTTTACAGCAGTTCCAAAGCTTTTCATAGTACTGCTTAAATTCATATACGCGTTTACCAGTGGTGGAATATTTTCGCCTAACGTGCGCACCAGTTTATTTAAATGGGCGTGGCCTGCTTTATAATCCATGGTTTTTAACTCGCTTAAAAAAGTTGAAACATCTGTTGTATAAGTAATGCCATGTATGGGTGTAACTAATTTTTCGGGATCAGGAAAATAATGCAACATAAATGATAAAATATAATCACGTGCTGTTGCGTTAAAATCTGTATACATGGTTACTTTACCATAAAAATATTTTTGAGATGGATTGTCGATTACCAAAGCGCCCAGGCCATCCCATAAATTATCTAAACTAAATAATCCCTTACGGAATTGTTCGCTCGGCTGATATAATGGTTGGATGAACGACCTTCCTAACTCAATTGTATATGGCAAATATTCTTTATAGAATTGAGGACTAAAATCAAAAAGCTCGGTGGTTGCCAATTGTACTTTTCCGTTTATAAACTCAGCATCCTTACATAAAATAAAACGGTAAGCCCCAACAATCTCTTTGTCCTCAGGGTTCCAAACTAATAATTGCTGGTAAGGATGTGAGCTTGTATCGTACTCATCAATATCAATTGCTTTACCGGTGCCACCACCGGCATGCCTGAATGTTACTTCACGCAAACGGCCAATTTCGCGCATCACATTTGGCGAATTGTGGTGTGTTATAATGTAGATCTCGTTATTACCATTGTTGGTCCTGCGAACATAGCGCTCTTTGGTCAATTCACTCAACAATGCTTCTTTACTAACCTGCTCAATTATATTTTCCATCCCCTTAAGACAATTGTCTTTATTTTTTTATTGTTTTTGCCTCCAAATTTGAATTGTTTACCTCAAAAAAATCAAATAAACAATTTAATACTACAAATTTAGCAGACTCTGAGCGTAAATATACAATTAAAACTTATTTTTTTAATTATCTTTATTGCACTTAAGCAAATGAACATCCCGGATTTTTACAAAAAATTAACCACTGTATTTTTATTGTGCTGTGTAAATACTTTGTTTTGCCAGCCAGGTTATCAATTTACTTTTTCAAAGAATGATGAAGGATGCAGTAAAGGCGCAGCAGACCTGCAAATAGACACCATTAAATCAGGAGACATTTTAACTATTGATTGGAGCACCGGCACAACAAATGTTTTTTCAATAAAAGATCTTGATGCAGGCAATTATAATGTACACGTTGTTATTAAAGCGCAACCCGATACTGTTCTTCTTACCAAAAAAGACACTACTATTAATTTTACCATCGACAAAATAGAATGTGTTGTCGTTTCAAATCACTTTACACCTAACGGCGATAATTACAACGATTATCTTCAAATTTCCAACACTGATAAATATCCAAAGTTTGAATTATTTATTTTTAATAAATGGGGGCAGCAGGTCCATTCTCAAAAAGAAAAATACACGCCCTGGGATGGCACATGGAATGGTATAAATGTGCCCGATCAAACTTATTATTATATTTTTTATTTTGATTCGGCTAATAAGAAAAAAGTATTAAAAGGTGATATAACTATATTGCGTTGAAAAGACTAATACTATATTTTATTTTAATTTTTTTAGTAGTGGGAATAAAAGCGCAACAGTTTCCGCAATACACACAATTTATTTTTAATAAAATAGGTTATAATCCGGCCGCATCGGGTACATCTATAAACGCACCTTATGAACTTATTTTTGGTGCAAGAACACAATGGATCGGTTTTTCAAATAATCCAAAATCAGCTTTCGTATCTTTTAATTATAATTTTGTTCCAAAACGCGGTTATACCAAATGGCATAATGCTGGTATTTATGTAGATCAGGACCAGGCAGGAAATTTCGTGCATAATGATATCTGGTTATCTTATACTTTTCATTTATTGATGACAAAAAAAACCATCATCTCGTTTGGTATATTTGCAGGGGTAAAACAATTTAAACTTACAAAGCGCAATTTAGATGTTAATGATCCGGCGGTTGCAGGCAGCAGTGGTTCTTTATGGGCTTACCCGGATGTTGTTCCAGGTATTCGTATCACCAATAAAAAGTTCTTTATGGATCTTTGTTTTCAACAGGTATCTTTATTTAAACAAGCAGGGCTTGGCGGAGAAATTGGCTCACCTTCAAAATTAATACCACATTATAATTTTAGTATCGGTAAAAAATTTAAAATAAACGATTTTGATAAAGTAATGGTGGCAGTAAATGTTCACAGCTCAATTTTAAGTGCGCCATCCATTGAATTAAATATTATTAATTATTATAACAAACGTTTTGCGCTTGGTGCAAGTTTAAGAAGTAAAAATTTTATAGCTGCTATTTTTCAGTTTAGGATGCTGGATAATTTAAACGTTGGCCTTGCCTATGATCTTTCTATTAATAAAGTATTTCGCGGTTCACCAAATACCGCAGAGGTAATGGTTAGCTTCTCGCCTTTATTTGGTGGAGAAATGACTGAGAAGACCACAAGAAGAAATGTAGCAGACTGTACATTTTAATATCATTATTTCATTTCAGGTAAACCAATTCCGTATTAATTTAATCCACTTAAGAAAGAAAGGCTACCACATTTAAGTAGTCCGTTTTATATTAACCGGCTTAGTTATAATTTTACTTCAGGATCTGATAGTTGTTTTAAAGCGCGCAAAAAAACAAAAAATATTTTAACCTTTAAAAATCAGGATTATGAGCTATTTAATTAATAACCAGCAAAATTTAAATGAAATTATTTTTGCTAATCGCAACAAAAGTTATGGTGCATATGCAATTCGCTCTGCTTACGGAAGTACGATCTTTAAATCTTTATCTATAATGATATTTGGCTTTGGTGCATTTATGTCGGCAGCTTATTATTACAGTAACAGGAACAATACGCCGGATCAAAGCAATATCATGGTACTTGATGCAGATACAATGGTAACTGTATTTAATTTGCCACCTGAACCACTGGAACCTCAGCCTGAGCCGAACAGAAGCCCGGAAACACCATCTGGCGGAAGCAGCAGCACAACAATGGGAACAAATATTGTTGATTCTACAAGCGTTGATACACATTCGGTTTTAAATACTGATGCAAATTCAAACGCAGTAACCAGTAATACGCCGGGCACAGGGCCTGAAGGCACAGTAAC
The DNA here is from genome assembly GCA_013816615.1 of Bacteroidota bacterium. Classification (GTDB taxonomy): domain Bacteria; phylum Bacteroidota; class Bacteroidia; order B-17B0; family Aurantibacillaceae; genus Aurantibacillus. The sequence continues at coordinate 13,781 of JACDED010000033.1, read as the reverse complement.
AGCTACCGGTACGAATACTGCTTTAACTTATACACCAACATCTGAAGTAAAAGGATTACCATTTGTTGATTCTCAACCGGAATATGAAGGCGGTTTAAACGCATTAAGAAGATTTGTTGCCGATCGTGTGCATTACCCCTCATTTGCTTTGGAAGAAGGTAAGGGAGGCACAGTGCATGTAAAATTTGTAGTCGATGAAAAAGGAAAAGTAAGCAACCTTTCATTACTTAATAATTTGGGTTATGGTTTAGATCAGGAAGCGTTAAGAGTAGTTGGCCTGATACCAAATTTTATAAAACCAGCAATGGTAAATGGACAACCTGTTAAAGTATATTATCAGTTGCCAATTAAATTTACTGTTGCAAAATAAATAATTGTGCGTTGTAAATATGTGTAAAAGGCAGGATCATATATCCTGCCTTTTTGTTTGCGTTTAAAATAAAAAAACGCTTTAATAATAAAGCGGTCTTAACTTCGAAAATAATATTGATCTTATCCTAATAATTGTTTCACCAGAACAGAAACCATTTTGTTATCTGCTTTGCCTGCTAATGCTTTTGAAGCAGCACCCATTACTTTGCCCATATCGCCCGGGCCAGTAGCGCCAACCGATGCAATAATTTTTGTAAGCTCTGCTTTTACTTCTTCTTCGCTCATTTGTTTCGGTAAATATTCTTCCATTACAGCCGCTTGCGATAATTCAACTTCTTCAAGATCGGGACGATTTTGGCTTTTATAAATATCTGCCGACTCTTTACGTTTTTTTACTTCTTTTTGTAAGGCTTTACTTATAGTCTCCTCAGTTAAACCTTCGGGTGATGTTTTTAATAATAAGATCACCGATTTTATAGCGCGTAATGCTTCTAATTTTTTAGCATCTTTTGCAAGCATGGCAGTTTTGATTTCGCCATTTATTTTTTCTTCCATGTTCATGATCAACCTGTTTTAATTTGATCTTACAAAAATAGAAAGATAATTGAATTATATATGCATTAAAAAAGCCACAGATTTCACAAATTACACAGAAAAGAATCTGCGGGAACCCGCGAAATCTGTGGCCTAAATAAGCCTTTTTATTAGTGGCTAACAGTAATTTTTCCTGTTTTGATTGCTTGGTTATTTGAACCAATAATACTATAAATATATAAACCGTTAGTATAATCAGAAACATTTAATCTTAATTTTCCTTCAGTTAAATTTTGCTTTTCAACCATTTTACCTGTTACATCATAAACAACAACTGTTTTTGCATCCGTATTTTCAGTTGCAAAATTTACATTAGTATTTGATGGATTAGGATAAACGATCATATCAACTGTTTTGTTATTGTTGTTAGTTGAAAGACCGGTAACTAATGGTTTGTGACGTGTAACAATTGTTTGAGTGGATGTACCAACTAAAGGAGCAACGATAGTTGCAGTTGAAATTGTAAATAAAGCTTCCTTAGTACCGATATCAAAATAATCCCAATTTTTTTGTGTAACTGATCCTGTACCTAATTGTACTGAAAAGTTAATTGTTTGAGAAGTTACAACGCGAATAGCACTTGTGAAAGTTCCTGTAATTAAAGCTAAAGTTCCCGTTCCATCAGCTAAAGTAGTACTGTTACCTGTAAATGTACCTGTTTGTGATAAAGCAGGAATACTGATACTACCTGCAGTTGCAGCAGTGCTTGTTGTATTTAAGCTCATTGGGTAAGCAGCTCTAACTGCAGATATTGTATAAACAAATGTTGCAGCAATAGCACCAATTGTAACATTACCACCCCAATAAGTAAGGTTTGTAGCAGTAGATTTATAAAATGATAAATTACTTGCTGCTGAACCTAATTGTACACCCGGAATTGGATAAGACGCATTTGCATTTGCAGTAGCTGTATAATTATTTACAATGCTGCTATGAGTTGCAACAGATGTAAAGTTCCATAATGCTGCTGCACCTGAAGCGCCAGCGCTAATGCCTAATGAATCACATTGGTAAGTTGAGTACAAATCACCTGCGGCAGGTGAATGGTTAGCATTAGTTAATGTTTGTGCATTTAACGATAAACCCGCTAAAGCTGTAAGAAGAGATAAATAAATTTTTTTCATGTTTTTAAGGTTAAGTATTTCACCAAAAATATAAAAAAAAAGGGTTGTTTTTACTCTTTTATGCTAAATCTACAAAAATCAACTTGTTTTAACATAATTAGCATTTTAGCTCAAACTCAAATAAAAAAAGCTATCCGAAATGGATAGCTTTTTTTACAAAACTTAAATAATTATTAATGTGCTACTGTAAATTTACCTGTAGCTAAATTTTGTTTTTGAGCGTTTTTAACAGTGTAAAAATAAATACCGTTGGTCATTTCTAAAGTACTGAAGTTTACTTTATTATTTTCGAAAGTATAAGCAGAGATCATTTTTCCTGTTATATCATTTACTACAACTGTATTTGCTTTATCGCTTTCAGTAGATAAAGTTATTTGTGTTGAAGATGGATTAGGGAAAACAGATAAAGAAATTACATTCGCTTTATTTTCTTTAACACCAACTGATGATGGGGCGTTACGTGTAACAACTGTTTGAGAAGAAGGTGTTGGTGCTAAACTGGTAACAACTGTTGATGCAGAAATTGTAAATAAGGAGTTTTTAGTTCCTACCGAATAATAGTCCCAATTCTTCTGAGTAACGGTTCCATTTGCTAATGGCGTAGTAAAATTAATTGTTTGTGTGGTAACTACACGTACAACATTGGTATATGTACCTGTTGGTAATATCAATGTACCTGTTCCATCTGCAATAGTTCCTGCATTTCCGGTAAACGTACCATTTTGCGATAAAGCAGGAACTGAAATGCTTCCGCCTGTTGCACTAACCGTACTTGTACTTAAATTCATTGGATAAACTGCTGTAAATGCTCCACTTGTATAAGTAAGTGTAGCGCCAATAGATCCAACTAAAATATTACCACCCCAATATTTTGTATCTGTTGGGTTAGATGTGTAATACGATGTGTTATTAGCCGTTGAAGAAAGAGCTAAGCCCGGCATTGGGTAAGAAGTATTTGTGTTTACAGTTACAGAATAACCAACCAGCATGCTGCTATGGGTAGTAATCGTTCCATAGTTCCAGGTTGCGCCTGCACCCGAAGCTCCGGCAGTAACGCCATTAGAATCGCACTGGTAGGTTGTAAAAATTTCACCGCCTACAAATGCATGGTTAGCTTGTGTTAATTGAGCATTTGCAACCAAGCCTGCTGCTGATAATAAAAGTGATAAATAAAAATTTTTCATGGCGTATAGATTAAATGTTTTACCAAAAATATTAAAAAAAACGAGACCTTTTTCAAAATTCTATTTATCCCACACTTTATTTTAGTAATAAAGAACTATCACCATAACTTAAAAACCTAAAATCATTTTGTAAAGCATATTGGTAAATATTTTTCCAATCATTTCCTACAATACAGCTTATAAGCAACAATAAAGTACTTTGGGGTTGATGAAAATTGGTTATAATGCCATCGGCCAATCGCAGCCTGTATGGCGGGGCAAGAAGGATACTTGTTTTGCAAATCAAACGTTGTAAAGAATTCTCTTCCATCCATTTTAATAACGAAGTTAAACTTTCAGCGGTGCTTAATTCTTTTTCCACTTCCTGGTATGGTTCCCACTGACTCAACTCTAACTGACCTGTTAATAAATTTTTATTATAAAACACTTTTACGCCCAACCAATACAACGATTCTATTGTACGCAAGGAGGTAGTACCAACAGCAATTTTCTTTTTAGTGCTGTTCTTCAATAATTCCCCGATCGTTTCTTTGCTCACATCTATCCATTCAGCATGCATATCATGCTCTGCTAATGTTGTTGTTTTTACAGGTTTAAAAGTTCCTGCGCCAACATGTAATGTAACATACAACGCTTGAATATTTTTTTGTTTTAATTTTTCGTAAACCGCAGGTGTAAAATGTAACCCCGCTGTTGGAGCAGCCACCGAACCATTCTTTTCGGCATAAATAGTTTGATACCGTGTTGCATCCAGTTCTTCGCTTTTACGTTTTAAGTAAGGAGGAATTGGCATCGCACCGCTTCTTTCAAGCACTTCTGCAAATGAAAGCGCTTTTGGCTCCCAACTAAACTCTACTACCACGTCGTCTGGTCGTTTTTCAATTAACTTAACGTTTAACGAAATATTTTCTAAAATTAAAGTAAGATCTTCATCGCGCCATTTTTTTAAATTTCCAACCAAACATTTCCACAATACTTTTTGAGTGCTTAACATAGCTTGCGTAATATCAAGATCTGCCTGAAAAGGTTCCAAACAAAAAACCTCAATAGCTTGTTGTTTTGAATTTTGAAAATTTAAACGTGCCTGAACTACACGCGTATTATTAAAAATTAAAACGCTTTCTTCTTCAAGAAACTGATCAATGTTTTTAAAACTATTTTCGCTTATGGTTTTATTTTTATAGATCAAGAGTTTTGAAGCATCCCGGTTCTGTAAAGGATAATTGGCAATTTTTTCCTGTGGAAGATCGTAAATGTAATCGCTTATTTCAATTAAAGAAGGATGTTTGTTCATTTTAAAAAAAGCTCAAAAAAATTATTGGATCTTCATCAGGCGAATTACTTTTTCAATGTCTTCGGGCGTATCAATGCAATGACTATCAAAAGTTGTTTCCACACATTTGATCTTGTAACCATGTTCTACCCAACGCAATTGTTCTAACGATTCTGCCAATTCTAAAGCAGAAGGTTGAAGACGCGTTATCTTTTCTAAAATATCTGCGCGGTAAGCATACATGCCCACATGCCTGAAATAATTATAATGCTTGTGCCATTCTTTTTCATCTTTCCCTTTTATAGCAGGGATAACAGAACGGCTAAAATAAATGGCTTCGTTATTCGGGTTTAAAACAATTTTTACTTCACCTTTATCAAATAAAATTTCATGATCGCTACACCTTATCATTTGCGTTGCAATTTCGGTATCGGCTTTACAGGCCATTGCCAACGAATCAATTTGTTCGGGGTCCAAAAAAGGCTCGTCTCCCTGTACATTTAAAATATGCTCAAAGGTTTGGCCATTTAATTTATAGGCTTCAAAACATCTGTCGGTACCACTCGGATGCTCAGGTTTTGTGATCACCACTTTTGCCCCAAAGGCTTCGCAGTGTTTGGCAATGCGTTCATCTTCGGTTGCAATAATAACACTGTTTAACAGTTTGGCTTTAGCAGTTTGCTCATAAACCCTTTGTATCATTGATTTTCCTTTTATTTCTATAAGAGGCTTTCCGGGAAACCTTGTAGAGGCGTAACGGGCAGGAATTATTCCGATTATCGACATTTTGTGTTTTTTTAAATCAATTCCAAAAATAACTAAAAACTATTAGCTATTTTTAATGTTTGTAAAGTATGAACATTAAAATTGTCATATTCTTTGTTTGTGCTGTGCTTGTGGGTTTTGCGTTTCGAAACCCGGGAGAGATCACACCCGCAAGGGTCTTACATCAAATGTACGATTCAATTAAGAATGTAAAGACAATGCGAACAAAAGTTGCCGCTTTAGAACGTATTGACAAAAAATTTTCCTCTGCTAATTCTGAATATTTAGTACAAACCTCGCCACGAAAAGTATATTTCGTTAACCGTACAAAAAAACTGGAAGTTTTATACAATACAGAATTATATGGCCGCAAGGCACTCGTAAAACCAAATGTTTTTCCTTACATGACCCTAAGCCTTGATCCAACGGGTAATATTATGCGTAAGAACCAACACTACTCGATTCATGAATTGGGTTATTCATTTATTGGCACTTCTATTGCGCTAACACTAAGTAAAGATAAAGATGGCCTCAACCATTTTTCATATAAGGGTAAATCACATAAGAATGGCTATACCTGTTTTTTATTGGAGTATGAAAATAAAAATTACAATTATGTAGATTATAAAGTGGGTGATAAAGAAACTGTAGGTGTTATTGCCTCTAAATTGTGCGTGAACGAATATTTATTGCGAGATAATAACGACCTGTTAAATGATTTTGGTTATTTAAGAAAGGGCAAGATCTTAAAAGTGCCAACCTTGTATTGCAAAAAAGCGGTATTATTTATTGATGAAAAATTAATGCTTCCAATTTCTATCAGTCTTTATGATGATGCCGGTTTATTTGAAAGTTACGAATACACTAACATTGAAATAAACAAACCGTTTAAGAAAGATGATTTTAACCGTGATAATAAAAATTACGGCTTTTAATTTTTACAGATCTTTCATCAACGCTTTATAAAGCGTTATCATTCCTTCCACATCTTTTTTGTGAACTTTTTCATCCGGTGTATGCACATTCTCTTCCGCGGCACCAACAAAACACCAGTCCCATGGATAAGCAGCCATTTGTAATTCTTTAGCATCACTTCCTCCACTACCTTCAACCTCTAACTGAAAAGCGCATTTATTTTTTGTAGCAATAGAAATTATTTTGTTGATGTAGCTACGACGTGGCACTAAACTATCGCGCATACTAATTACCGGACCTTTGGCGTAGCTAACACCATCAGAGATCCACGAGATATCTGAAATAAGTGCTTGTGAAATTTTATATTTATCTGCCAGGTATTTTTGAAGATAACTTACACTTCCTCCGCCATGTTCTTCGTAAGTACTAAATACAATGGCGCCATCTTTTAAAGTTTCGGCAACCTTTAAAGCGTTATAAACCCCCAAACGGTTATCCATATAACAGCACTGAATATAATTTTTGTCTTCACGCCAGTTTGGTTTAAAGGTTAGTTCGGTTCCTGTTTCAAAATCGCGTTTTCCCTTATAAAAAAGACTGCGCATGCCCGTTGCTTTATCATCCTTCACTTGCAATTCTACTTCCTGCAAACCTTTGCTATCTGAACCAATAAGCTTAAAGCCATTAGCTGTAACGGGGCCGCCAATTTTAACGAGCTGTTTACCATAACGTACTGTAAAGCCGATGCTATCCATGTGGGCGAAAATAGCAGTGCGGGGCTTACCAAAAATTAAAATAATATTTTCCTGGAAACCATCACCGTGAATAACCTTAGGTTTGTGCTTCCAGTTCTTAGAATTTTCTTTAATGTAATTTAAAACAAACATTTTCATACCAACCTCGTTACCGCTGGGAGCATGCATATGACACATTTCTTTAAGGACGTTGTATTCAGAAGTCGTTTTATTCTTGTTCATATCAAAGTGTTTTAAGGTACGTTAATTTTGAAGTGTAAAGTTCAGTAAAATCTTTTTCTAATTTATCTGAATTTTGCTTTTTTATTTGAAAAATAATTGAATTATTCTCCTCGTAAGTATGCGCTAATATTTTTGCTCCTGTCTCTTTCAAAATTCGCATCACCAAGTTAATGCTTTCTTCATTAAAATCAATTTTATACTCAAATAAAATAAACCGTTCGTATATCTCCGAAGCTGCAATTACTTCTGCGGCCGCGGTTTTATAAGCATTTATTAATCCGCCCACACCTAAAAGCGTACCGCCAAAATAACGCACTACTACCGCCAAAACGTTGGTAAGATCAGCTGCCTGTATCTGCCCTAAAATTGGTTTACCGGCTGTATTTGAAGGCTCCCCATCATCGTTCGCCCTAAAGGCAGATTTATCGGCGCCTAAACGCCAGGCGTAACAATGATGATTGGCATTTGGATGAAGTTTTTTTAATTGGAGCAAACATTCTTTTATTTCCGCATCGTTAGTTACAGGAAAAGTAAAGGCCAAAAATTTTGACCCACGCTCTTTAAAAAGAATTTCAACTGGCGCTTTTATAGTTAAATAGGAATCGGAAAAAAGCATCAGAACGAAATAAGTAAAATAGAAATAATAGCCAGCGCAATACCCGCAAGATTTATTGGCGATAATTTTTCTTTAAATATCAGCCATCCTAAAAATGCAGAAAGGGCTACATTAGAAAGATTTAAAACCGGGAACAGCTGCGCGCTTTGAAGCACATTTGCATCTAACGATTTAAAAATAAAAAAGATGCTGAAATAATTCGGAATACCTAATACCAAACCACCAATAATATTTTTTGGCGCCACTACTTCTTTTATGGATAAAGATCTTTTTACAAATACCGAATACAGCAAAATAATTATACCAATTACAAATGCAGATAAAAAGGTACAGATACTGAACAAAGCACTTTCACCTTTTGAATGTATATAAAAAGCATTACTGGCATTAATAGCAATATCAATTAAACCACTGCCAACAAACACTAAAACAGGCAGCCAGATCAAAGAGGAACTAACATTACTTTTTTGAGAGGAGCGGGTTGAAAGATAAACGGCCAACATTGCCAGAACGATCCCTACGATCTTTAAAGCAGATAAGTGTTGGTTCAAAAAAATAATAGAGTACAGCACCGGCATGATCACGCTCATTTTATTAGCTACAGCTGCGGCAGAAATGCTTATGCGATGCGTGGTAAGTGCAATAAGGTAAAATATACAGATAAACAAAAGGCCTAAAGGCAAACAAATATAGATCCAATCGGATGCAAGAATGGCGTTTATACTGATATCTGAATTGAAGAAGAGAATACCTGTAATGCCCGCGGTAATATAGTTTACAACAATTGCTACCAGTGAGTTTACCCCGTATTTTTGAAATGCTTTAAATATCAATAAAAGCAGTACACTGATAATAATGGTGAGGAGTATATAAAGCATCTGTTCCTTGTAGGTAAATTTATATTTATTGTGGCTAATTGTAAAATTTATTTTTATATTTTTGATGTATGAACAAATACCTTATACTTTTTTTAATTTCCACGTTTTTTTTATATAACGGCCTGATTTCTCAGAATATTTACTACAAGAACGTAAACGATTCTATACTTCCTAATTTTAAAGATACAGCCAATAAGATAATTGTGGCCAACGGCGATTCTTCATTGAACATTAAAAATAAATTCTCTTACGCTTTAAGTTTTTTTCCGAAGATCGAGTTTCAAAACATTAAGATCAAATTCAGAAACTCACGCAAGATCGTAAAGATAAAACCTACTTTTGGTTCTATTTTTAAAGCGCCAAAACAGCGCACCTACAAGATCTGGTACAGTAATCTTAGCGAAACAACTCTGGACAGTGTGTTGCTAAAAAATTTATCGCTTAATTCTCAGATCGGCCTAATTGCCATACAGGTTAGCAGGATCGAGGATTTTAGAACCGGTGGCTTTCTTGATTTTGTTGCCTGGCATTTTAAACAGCTTTCTGCAAAGGCAAGAAATAAAATTAATTATGATGATGAGTTGCGCGCCATTGAAGCCGGCTTAGGTTATCAATTGCTTTCTTTAAGCAGGGAGAACGAAGAAAAATTAAAGATCGAAAAATGGAAAAGCGTAAAAGGCTATTCAAATTATATTAAACAAAATAAGAACCGATCAATGAGTGCTGAGATCATTGCTAATTTTGTAAATGATCAACCGATCTATCACGCGCAACAATACAAATAAAACACTTGTAAAAAACTCACAAGAAGACACTCTGAAGCCATTACTTTAAGTGTGCTTTCCATAAAATTATTGCAACCAAGCCAATACGCGTCTGCATTACACTTGAAAAAGCAGGGAAAGCTGAATAAAAAAGATTAAACATTTTGCTCCCTTAACTGTTCTATTAAAAAACAACATATGCTAAACAGATCTTTTATTTTAATTAATTTTTTATTAGCCTCCCTACTCTCTTATTCGCAAGCTATGCAAGGACCTGATAATGTTTTTATAGGCACCATTAAAACCAACGGAACTGTGTTAGATGAAACCAATAAAGTAATTGGCAAATTTAATAGTGATGGCACTGTTCTTGGAAAAAAATTCATCGTTATTGGTTTTGTTGCCAACGATGGCCATATTGAAAATGAAGCGCACAAAACAGTTGGCACTTATAAAAGTATTGATGGCACAGTTTACGATGCTGAAAATAAACAAATAGGGCTTATTACTCCCGATGGCACCGTTAAAAATCAAAACGGTGAAATTATTGGTTATGCAAAAGAAATTTTAGGAAGATGGGCCGCCGCTTATTTTTTCTTTTTGTTTTAAACATAAACCAAATCCCTCTTGGAAAAGAGGTTAGGGAGATTGAAAAGACCTCTCTTCATTTAAAAAAAATTTACTTAAGTTCTGTTAATTTGGGCGTGCCCACGAGTTCGGCCGGTAAATCAATTGAGCCTCACTCGTGGTCGGGCTTTACATTCCAATTTTTTTGTTCGTATCCTCACAAAAAAGATTTCCATTGCAATCCCTCACGCAAGCAAACACAGTATCCTCCTTTAGAGGAGGTATTTTAACAATTAACTCTGTTTAATTTCCTTTATCGAATTTAACTTAAAGCCATATTTTACTGATGTTTCATGAGCTTTGAATAAAGCTCAAAATATCTGAATTTAACTCAATAAATGCAAAATTGTATGTAAATTTGTATGTAGAATAGCATTATTAAGTCTCCTATAAAAACATACTATGGCAGAAGTTAAATTTTATTTAGAAAAACGTAAGGATAAACAAAGCGGCGAGCTTATCATTAAGAACGTGCCAATATTTTTGTTTTACAGCTTTCACGGACAAAGGTTGCAGTATTATACTAACCTACGCGTTGATGCCCAAAAATGGGATGCAGTAGCTATGAAAGTAAAAAAGAACTATTCAGAAGCCGGAGAATATAACCGGGAGTTGACCCGATTAAAAGCAAAAGTAGAAGAACTTTACGATAAAGCAAAGGTACTCAACCAAACCCCAACATTGGACTACTTTAGAGATAATCTTAATGAGCGCTTGTTAGATCTCACAGATAAAAAAACGATCTGGCAAGCTTATGATGATTATTTAAAAAGCCTGGCCATCAGTAAAACACCAAAAACAGTTTCCAACGCCAAATTAAACTACAAAACATTAGAAGACTTTAGTAAAAGCAGACGCTATAAATTAACCTTTGAAAACATTAACCAACGCTTTTATGATGATTACCTGGATTACTGCTTTAACGAAAAAAAGCACTTTAATAATTATGTAGGTACTAATTTAAAACGATTAAAGGCATTTTTAAGTTGGGCTCAAAAAAACGGTTATCATAATACAGAAGAATATAAAAAAGAAGAATTTAAAAACACCTGGGAAAATACAGAGATCATTTACCTGCATTATGATGAAGTAATGCGGCTTTTAAATTTAAAACTGGAAGACAAGACTTTAGCAGAGGTAAGAGATATGTATTGTTTGGGATGTTTTACAGGTATGAGATACTCTGACATAAAAGGATTGAAGCCTGAAAATATACAGGGAGATTTAATTGTCAATAGAACCATTAAAACAAAAGAACCAAATATTATTCCTTTAAATCCCCACAGTCGGAAAATCATAAAACGCCGTGCTAAAAAGCATTTGCCATTTTGTATGCCGCAATATAAAGGAGGTGATGCCAACCAGTATTTAAAGAAAGTAATGGAAAAAGCCAAGCTAACCCGTAAAGTTCAGATCATCCATTACAGAGGGGCTAATCGTTTTGAAGAAACTCAGCTCCTATGGCAATGTGCCACCTTTCATACCAGCAAAAAATCCTTTGTTACTAACTTTCTGGAGCGCGGCGGAAGTTTAACCACTGCAATGGCTATAACTGGTAACAGGAGTTATAAATCTGCCCAACGCTATTTTAAAATTGCCGATACTTTAAGGGCTAAAGAAATGGCTAAGGTTTTTGGATCACTTCGTCAATAAAAAGTAAATTATCCGTAAATAAATTTAGCAGTTATTAGGGCGAGTATGCTATGGTATTTTGACTAAATGCATTTACCCGTAAACAAAAAGTAATTATCCGTAAACTAAAACTTCATCAGAGCAGATTGATTTTACCACTAAATCATTTTATCCGTCAACAAAATTATTCTGCCAGAGAGTAACATGAAGTACTAAATCTATTTACCCATCAACAAGTAGAAAGCTATCCGTAAACAACCACATCAGAAAATTACTGAGACCTTATCACTAAATCCATTTATCTGTCAACAAAAATAAATTACCTGTCAACACTTTTAACGGTAAAAAAATTATCCATCAACAGAAAATAACTTATCCGTAACAAAGCGTCAATTATCCGTCAACAGTTTAACATTTAACCGGTATTACCCGTCAACAAAAAAGGTTTATCCGTCAATAAAGCATGAATTATCCGTAAAAAAGATTAGCAAAAAAAAGTTTAACCGTCAATAAATACGAATAGTACTCGCTTATGTGTAAACAAAAATCAAGAATTATCTTCTCTAACCCACCTATTCATTATCATACCCTTCTTAAAATGCTAGTCCATCATCCTTTAAAGCCACTTTAATAATTTAAAGCAGATTGAGTAAATCCAGTATTGCTTGGAAACATCTGTTCAATATCCAGTATTACTAAAAAAACCACCACTTATAAAACAATTCTTTAAAGCAGATAGTAAAACCCAACCCTTAACTATTTTTTACGTATTAATTTGTAATACTTTTTACGTTTAACCGTTATAAAATAAAGAAGGCCTATGATACTTAGCTTTATCAAGTGCTAACGGAATAAAATTCTGTTACGATCCAAATTATTAAACTTTAATACACTTAATGTAAATTGTTTTTAAACCAAAACTTAATGGCATAGCTATACCCACTCTTTTAAAAATACCAAATCAAAGAAAATTAAAACAAGCAAAAAAGAAAGGAGAAAAACCAAGGCCATAAAGGCAACTGAACATCCATTCAGGCCTTAAGCCAATAAAAAACAAAAAACAGCAGGCCCAAACTTTAAAATTTAAAACACCGGGCAAAGAAAAAGAAAAATGAACCTAGATCAAAAGCCGTTATATACCCTCACTATTGAGGAGTTTATAACACTGACCAAAAAACTGATCGAAGAAGCAATAAACGCTGGCAACGCGGGAAATGATCTTTCTAAAAATCAAGCTGCACCAAATGAAGATGTGTTTAGCATATTAGAATTATCACAATTTTTGCGCTGCTCAAAGGTAAGCATACATAATTATAAGAAAAAAGGCATGCCTTTTTATAAAATAGGCCGCAAGCTATTATTTAAAAAAGCGGAGATTTTAAATTTTATGAAAACCTTAAAACATAAACGCGTTATTACTGCTTAATGTTTCGTTCAGTTTTAAACATGAGGTAATGAAAGGGCAAACTCACAAGAAATAAAAAGTTTGCCCTCATTACATTTGCTTCATAAAAAACAAACTACTACCATTAAAAATAAGTATTATGGAAACCAGCGACCAAGAAAACGAAAGTGACGATAACAAAGAAAAAAATCACCAAAACAAACAAAAGCAAGAACAAGACAAAAAAAATCCTTTGGAAGGTTTGGGCCTTGAAGGTTTTACCATTCCCGATTGGTTAAAACATTTACTTTCCGGAGCAGGCTCGTTGGGAGCAGCCTATATCTTGTTTATAAAACCTATGCATGAAAAAATGGAGATCATGCAAAGCCAGATCGCCAAACAAAAAGATAAGATAAAGGATTTGCAGCGCGATCATGAGCGAATACTTTTGCAATTAAATAATGAACTAAATAAAAAAAGCAAGCATCGCGATGAAGAACTATTTACCACTAAAAGTGGTAACAGCGAACAGGGTAAATCACCCTATAATAATTCCAATCACGTGCATTTATAATCAAACACTAAAATTTTATCTTAAAATATCTATTATCCATACATACAAAATCATATACCATGAAAGAACAAGAAGAATTTACCGAAACAACTATTGAAGTGC
>JACDED010000032.1 GCA_013816615.1 Bacteroidota bacterium | reverse complement strand
AGATTTTTTTTGGTAAAGCCATAATATCCATTTATAATATAGTCCAAATATAGCAAATAAAATCAAATAAGCAAAATTGGACTATATTATATATGAATTTGGTATAAGATCTGAAAATTCTATGTGCCTATGTGGTTAAAAAACCTACGCTTAAGCCTTCACCAAAAACTTCCCTTGCATCACTGGCACTACTGGGCATTGATTAGGCGTTAAGCAATACTTAATATCTCTTTCTAAATTTAAATTCGCTAATCGATTACGGTGAGAAGAGTTTGCTAAATATTTTACAAGATCGTGCTTTGCTAATTTGTAAAGATCAATTGCCGCTAAAGTTGAATCGCAATTGGTATCAAAACCATATTTAAAGATCAGTTTATCTGCTACAGCGCCAGCCAATAAAGTATCTTCAAGATTAAATTTATTTTTCCAACCTGCGCAAAGAAACAACACATCTCTTTTTTCTTCTTTTAAAAAATCAATAACCGCATCTAAATTTAAAAAACTTGCAATAATAATTTTGTATGCTTTTTTTGCGGCATCAATTGCCTGCGTGCCGTTAGTGGTAGTTATGGCAATGGTCTTTCCCTTTACTTTTGAGTTCATGTAGCCAAACGGGCTGTTTCCAAGATCAAAACCTTCTACGACCTCGCCGTTTCGTTCAGCCGCAACCATAAAGCCATTGTTTTTATACTCTAATGCCTCTTCAACAGTAGCAACAGGTATCATTTTTGTAACACCATTATAAAAGGCTGTAGTAATGGCAGAAGTGGCTCTCAACACGTCAATAACCACCACAACTGAATTTGGGTTATGAAAGAGAGGGTATGCCTGGGGGCTGAAACAAACTTCGATGATCATCGTTTAAACAGTATTTCTTTAACAAACTTAAGATTTTAAAATTACAATTAAAAAATTACGACTAATTAACCTAAAATAGCTATAAAAAACATAAATTTAAGGCATGATAAATTTTATAAAATCTAAAATTGAAGGGTCTATAGCTCTAAAATCCTCTTTATTATCAAATACCGAAATCTTAACTTCTGTCGAGAATAGTGTTAATGATATTGTTTCCGCGTACAAGAACGGCGGCAAAGTGCTGTGGTGTGGCAATGGCGGTAGTGCTGCCGATGCACAACACATGGCGGCAGAATTAAGTGGCCGTTTTTATTACGATCGTCCACCTTTATTCTCTGAAGCATTACATGTAAACACCAGCTATATAACGGCGGTTGCCAATGATTACAGCTATGATATTATTTACAGTCGACTGGTAGAAGCTATGGGCAAAAAAGGGGATGTTCTTATAGGGCTAAGCACAAGTGGAAATAGTGCTAATGTTATAAAAGCCATTGAAAAAGCCAATGAAATGGGTATAACCACTATTGCATTTACAGGGGAAACCGGGGGGGAAATTAAAGGTTTAAGCAAATACCTTATAAATATTCCCAGTACAGATACACCACGTATACAGGAATGTCATATGCTTTTATGCCATACCATTTGCGAATTGGTTGAAATGAAATTATTTCCGAAAAAATAAATTATGTTTAGCCGCTTAAAATTTTTTATTTTCTTTCTTCTTATCGCAGCGTTTGTTGCTCCTGCACAGGTTTCGGCAGGAAAAAGGGATAGCATAAATAAAAAAATACGCAGCTCACACGATACCTTAAAAGTATTAACGCTTTGTAAGCTTGCGCGTATGATGGTTGGCAATAGTCCCGACAGCGCATTGATACTTGCCGATAGCGCTTTTAAAATAGCTAAACGCATTAAATACGAACAAGGCCTTGCGCAATCGTATGCAAATATGGGCAGCGCACAAAACACAATTGGCAAATATGATATTGCGATAAAGAATTTTATTAGCGCCGCTGAGCTTTTTGAAAAATTAAAAAATAAATATGGCCTTTCTAATGTACTTAACTCTATTGGCAACGCTTATCTCGGAATAAAAAATAATGATAAAGCGTACGAATATTATTTAAAAGCGTACGACATTGCCAACCAAGAACCGGTAAATGAAAATATGGTGGCCGTTACTTCATTTGGTATTGGCAGTATTTTAACAGAGCAAGGTAAAAGTACAGAAGCCATAAGTTATTTTAGAAAAGCAGAAGCAAGCTTTAGAAAACAAAATATTCTAAACTATGCGGCTATGGCCGTTTCGATGATCGGTGAAACTTATTTTAGAGATTCTAATTATGTAGAAGCTGAAAAAACTTACCTAAGTGTAATACCTGTTTTTAGAGAAACAGAGGATGATTATGGCCTTGCCTCTGCTCTTGCAAATATGGGCGCTATTGATCTTCAAAGAAAAAAATACGCAAGTGCTACTGATTATTATAAAGAAGCTATTGCCATAAACTTTAAACGCAATGCCTATGCTAATATTTTAACCAACGCAAGGGCTTTAAGTGAGTTAATGGAATTACAAAATAAACCCTCAGAAGCTCTTAAGTATTACAAAACATACACACAATATAACGACTCAGTTTTAAATATCGAACGTAATAAGGCATTTACAGAGGCAGAATCAAAATACGAATCGGAGAAAAAAGAACAACAACTTAAATTAAAAAATCTTGAATTAGAAAAATCACAGATCCAATCTTCGCAACGCGGCAAACTTGTTTATGTTTTTGCTGGCGCAATGGTTATCTTTTTAATTCTATTATTCTTTGTGTATAAGCAATTCAGCGAAAAGAAAAAAGCGAATGTTTTATTGACCAACAAGAATGAAGAAATAGAAAAACAAAAATCGATCATTGAAGAAAAAAATAAAGATATTACAGATAGCATCAATTACTCAAAACACATTCAACAGGCAATTATTCCTTCTACGGTAAAAGTAAAATCGACTTTAAACGAATCGTTAATATTTTTCAGACCAAAAGATATTGTGAGTGGTGATTTTTATTTTGTTGAAAAAGTAGCTAACACTATTTACATTGCTGTTATTGATTGTACAGGCCATGGCGTGCCGGGCGCCTTATTAAGTGTATTTGCCTACTCTAATATAAAAAACATTATTTCAACAGGAAACTACAGAGCAAATCCAGCAGGTGTTTTAACGGAGTTGTGTAAACAATTTAAAACCAATTTGCAATCTCATGCGATTAAAATAAACGATGGCGTGGATATGAGCATTTGTATTTTAAATACCGACACCCAAAAATTATATTACTCTGGCGCTAAAAATAATATGATCCAGATCAATAAAGATGGATTAAAAGAATACCATGCCGATCGTTGGGGCGTAAGTGGCTCTAATGAAGAAGCGCAAACTGTTTTTACAAATCACGAACTGGAACCAAAACCAGGTGAAAAATATTTTTTATTTACCGATGGCTTTGCAGATCAGTTTGGTGGACCAAAAGGAAAAAAATTCAAACTAAAACAACTTGAAGAGCTGCTTTTAAGAACACACGATATGCCTTTCGAACAACAAAGTTTTACATTAAGCGAAACATTTGTAAACTGGAAAGGAACCCTCGAACAAATAGATGATGTAACCATAATTGGTTTTGGAATTTAATGATAACAACTGCTATCATACTGGCCGGGGGCTTTGGTACACGTTTGCAAACGGTAGTGAGCGATCTGCCTAAACCGATGGCACCTGTTGACGGACAACCGTTTTTAAATTACCAGTTAAACTATTTAAAGCATTATGGTATTAAAAAAGTGATCCTTTCGTTAGGTTATTTACCTGAAAAAATAAAAGATTTTTATGGCGCCCATTTTAACGGAATTGAGATTGATTACGTTATTGAAAAAGAACCCTTAGGTACGGGCGGTGGTATTCGCTTAGCTTTAAAAATATGCAAAGAAGAAAAAGCATTTGTTTTAAACGGTGATTCTTTTTTTGATGTTGATCTTTCTGAATTTTACAAGCTTCATTCAAATAACAATTCTGAGATCTCGTTAGCGTTAAGAAAAGTACCTAATGCCGAAAGGTACGGTACCATTGAAAAGAATAATGAGCACAGAATAACTTCTTTTAAAGAAAAATCAGGCTTTTTAAAAGAAGGTATAATAAATGGGGGAGTATATATTTTAGACAAAAAAGTATATTTAGAGTCAACACCTTCCAATAAAAATTTTTCGATTGAAAAAGATTTTTTTGAGAAAGAATTACAAGCTATCCAAATAAAAGGCTTTGAATTTGAAGGTTATTTTATAGATATTGGTATTCCAGAAGATTACGCTAAAGCACAACATGACTTTAAAGGATTTAAATATAAATAAAGAGTGGACCTTGTTCTTAGACAGGGATGGCGTTATCAATAAAAAATTGGATAACGACTATGTAAAGCATTGGATAGAATTTGAATTTTTAGAAGGCGTACTTGAAGCCTTAAAAAAATGCGATACTACTTTTGGAAAAATTGTTGTTGTAACCAATCAACAAGGTATAGGGAAACATTTATACAGGATAGAAGACCTTGAACTCATCCATAAAAATATGTTATATGAAATAACCTACTTAGAAGGTAGAGTTGATAAAGTTTATTTTTCCCCTTATTTAAATTCAGAGAATCATCCTACCCGTAAACCGGGAATTGGCATGGCTTTACAGGCAAAAAAAGATTTTCCTGAGATTGACTTTACTAAAAGTATTATTGTTGGTGATAGTTTAAGCGATATGGAATTTGGAAGAAATGCCGGTATGAAAACAGTTTTTATTTCAGAAGAAAAAAAGAAGGATGAACGTATTGATATACAATTTAATTCTTTAATAGAGTTTGCAAATAATTTATAATACTTTGAAGATCTCCATCATAACCATCACTTTTAATTCGGCTGCTACTATAGAGCAAACGATCAATTCGGTTTTGGATCAATCGTATGAAAATATTGAATACATAATTGTAGATGGCGGATCAACAGATAAAACTTTAGAGGTAATTGAAAAATACAAAAGCAAGATCTCGAAATTTGTTTCCGAAAAAGATAATGGCCTGTACGATGCGTTAAATAAGGGCATTGGCATGGCTAGCGGTGATGTTGTTGGCATTTTACATTCGGATGATTTTTATATTGACAATACAGTTATTGGAAAATATGCTAACACATTTATTAAAAATAATTCAGAAGCAGTATACAGCGATCTTTTTTATGTGAATAAAGAAGATACAAATAAGATCATTCGTAAATGGAAAAGTGGCAATCATAAACCCAATTCGTTTTTACATGGTTGGATGCCACCTCACCCTACTTTTTTTGTAAAGCGAGAGATTTACGAAAGATTCGGAAAATTTAATTTAGACTTTAAACACTCTGCCGATTATGAATTGATGCTTCGTTTTATTCATAAACATAAAATAAAAATAAACTACCTTCACGAATTCACCATTAAAATGCGCGTGGGCGGACAAAGCAATGCTTCGGTTCAAAACAGGGTAAATG
Organism: Bacteroidota bacterium; assembly: GCA_013816615.1. Lineage (GTDB taxonomy): Bacteria > Bacteroidota > Bacteroidia > B-17B0 > Aurantibacillaceae > Aurantibacillus. Next base: position 29,721 of record JACDED010000032.1, on the reverse strand, counting down.
CAAATATTGAAGATAGAAAGGCCTGGCATGTAAATGGCATGAAAGCCCGATTCTATACCTCTTACCTAAAGCCTTTCAGGAAGATACTGCAGTTTTTTTAGATCGTTTTTGACCGCATTTGATTTATAAATTAATTTTTATATATTAGTATAATCTTAAATTTAATCAAATGAAAAAAATCTACTTTGTAATTATTACACTGGTTATTTTATTATCCAATAACTCATTTAGCCAATGTTCTTTATACCCTGTTTCGTTAGCATCAAAGATCAATAATAGTGCTTTGATCGTTGAAGGAAAAGTAATTTCACAAAGATCATTTTGGAATGCAGAAAGAAATTACATTCGTACATCTAATGTTATTAATGTAACGCAAGTTATAAAAGGCAGTATTAACTTTTCTTTCATTGAAATAATAACCGAAGGTGGTGAAGTTGACATGAACAAACAAGTTGTTGATCCTTCATTACAACTCGTTATTAATGACGAAGGGATCTTTACTTTAAATTCATTTGATCAACCTTCACAATTTGGCCACCCGGTATTCCAGGTATATGCTGACCAGCAGGGTTTTTATAAATTCAATGTAAAAGAAAATATCGCAGTTGTTCCATTTAAAAATTACAATGATATTAATACTGTATATAAAGAATTTGAAATACTTTTAGGGATTGATCTTCCTGACTATGTAAACCTAAATGCAAATAAATTTTCTTCTTCAAGTTCTGTTGCCGCAATAACAGGAATATCACCCTTGGTTATTACTGCTGGAACCGCAAGCGTATTAACCATTACAGGTTCTGGTTTTGGTGCCACACAAGGGTCATCTATTGTAGAATTTAAAAATGCCGATGATGGCGGAGCAACTTTTATTCAACCACATTCATCACAATATGTTTCGTGGAGCAATACACAAATACAAGTACAGGTTCCTACACGCTCTAGCTCTACCTTAACGGGCAATGGCACTGCGGGTACCGGCCAAGTACAGGTTACTGTTGGCGCATCAACTTTAAGCGCACAAACACTTACAGTAAGTTATGGTGAATTAAACGCGCTTGTTACAAATACACTTACAGCTCAACAGGTTTTTAATACGCGCCATATTGATCTTAATACTATGAATGGTATTACATGGCAAATGTTTACCAGCTTTAATGCAAACAGCGCTGCTAAAACTGCTTTTTTAAGCGCCTTTCAAACATGGCGTTGTAATACTAATATCAATTGGTTATTAGGTACAGCAGTAACAACAAATACAATTGCATTTGATGGTGTTAATGTTGTACGTTTTGATATTGGCACTGAATTACCTGTTGGTGTTTTAGGTCGTTGTACAACTTACTTCGGCGTTTGTAGCTTTGGCCCGAATATTTTTGTTTATGTTTCTGAATTGGATATTTGTTTTGACGATCCTGCAACAAGTGCTATTACATGGAATTTTGGTCCTGCATTAGCAACCGGTGGTCAATACGATTTTGAATCTGTTGCCGTGCATGAATTAGGGCACGGCCATCAACTATCACATGTTATTAATAACAGTGATGTGATGCATTTTTCAATTGGGGGTGGTGTCAATAAGCGCACATTAATTGCAGCTGATATTAATGCGGGTAATGATGTTATGACACGTAACGTATCTGCACCAATTTGCGGTAAAGGAAATCTTGTTGCCATTACTGCAAGTCTTTGCTCAGTAAGTGCGCCAACTTCTACTTTTAATTTAATATCGCCTGTTTGTATTGCGCAAACGGTTTCTTTAACAAGTAATTCAACAGGTGGTCCAACAAATTTTAGCTGGACAGCAACCGGCGGAAGCACATCTACATCTACCTTGCAAAATACGACAACAAGTTACGCCTCACCGGGAATTTACTCTGTAACCTTACTGGTAACAAATGGTATTGGCACATCTTCCATAACAAAAACAATTTCTGTATTAGCAATACCAAGTGTAGTTGTAACATCTTCTAATATTTGCTCAGGAGGTTCGGCCAATATGTCGGCAACCGGCGCTACATCATTCACATGGAACCCTGGTGGATTAACGGGCGCTAATCAAACCTTAAGCCCTGCAACCACGCAGGTATATACAATAATAGGAAGTAACGGAACATGTACTAACAGTTCAACAGGATCTGTGAATGTAACAACAACACCAACTGTTGCAGTTTCTAATGCAAGTACTTGTGCAGGAACACCGGTTTCAGTTACAGCAAGCGGTGTAACTAATTATACATTTAATCCCGGTACTTTAGTTGGTGCTACTCAAAATTTAAACCCTGCCACCACAACCACATACACTGTTACAGGCGCTAACGGTTCGTGTGCTAACGCAAAAAGTTTTACTTTAACTGTTATAGCAAATCCAACGGTTGGTGCAGGCGCTTCAAACTCTGTAATATGTAATGGTTTTTCAGTAACATTAACAGGAAATGGTGCAACAACTTACACATTTAATCCTGGTGCAATTATTGGTAATCCTGTTACAGTTAATCCAGCATCAAATACAACTTATACCGTTATTGGAAAAACAAATGGTTGCTCAGGTACAAACACAGTTGCAGTTTCAGTTTCATCTTGTACAGGTATTAATAAAATAAGCGCCCTGGAAGGATTAAAAGTATTTCCTAATCCAACACAAGGGTTTGTTACTTTAAATTTTGGTGAAACATTTAGCGGACAACTAACTCTTTTTAATTCCCTTGGTCAATTATTAACTGATCAAAAAATAAATGATGTAGAGAAAGCGGAACTAAATTTAAATACATATCCTAAAGGAGTTTACCTGATAAAACTGGTTCCGGCGAATGGAAAAGCCAGATCGATTAGGATTATAAGAGATTAAACATAACATAGTAAAAAGGAGCGATGATCACATCGCTCCTTTTTTATTTAATAACATATCGTATCTATCCAATCCTTCGCCGTATGCATCTTTACTTATTTTGGTAACGCTAAAGCCCATTTTTTCAAAAAACGAATAAGTATGCTGAGATGTATCTAAAGAAATAATACAATCAGGATATAATTGCCTGATCTCCTCTAATCTGTACAATAAAAATTCTTTTCCAATGCCTTTTTTATGAAATGAATTCTCTACCATTCCCCAGGTCATTTTAGCATCATCTTCATTTGTCAGATAAAAGCCACCGCAAGCAACTATCTTCGAGTTTTTTTCTACAACGTAAAAATGTTCGGCGTGGTTGTTTTTATAAGCAATCTCATTTTTGTCTTTTGAATCCAACCAATTCTCTAATAAAGGAAACTCTTCAGGAGCAAAATATAAAGGCATATTGCTTTTAAAAATAGCAATACACGCGTTTCTGTCTGAAGCTTTATACTCACGGATCAACAACATTTCGTTTGCACTAACAATTATTTTTACTCTTGTAGTCAATATTACGGTTTTTATTTTAACAATTAGCCTTTTGTTAATTGGTGGTCTACTAATTTCTTTACAGCTTCGTCAAATGTTATTTTTCCCTCTATATAATCGATCCAATACAACTTGCAGCCTTCAACCGAAATTTTAAAGACAGGCATTTTTTCTTCGAATTTCATTTCCACATAATATGGCGTAAATGTTTTCCATTGTTGTTTATATTCTTTTTCTAAAACATAACCTGTAGTGTAAAATAAAATATTGTGCCATAAGTTGATCTCTTGCTTTACTTTCTTAGTTTTTAAAGATTCTGATATACGGCTTACTAATTTGTCAACTAAAAAATGAGAAGCTTCATGAAATACAATTTCAGTAGCAAGATCGCCCTGGTTACCTTTGTTTACCGATGAATAGATTATATGCTCAAAGGAGTTCTTAAAACTGTAGGCTCCCGCCCATGTTGCATAACAAGAAAGATCAACGCGAATTTTTTCCAAAGGCATTTTTGTTTGATAGATCCTCTCTAATTCGGGAATCGCACTTGTTTCTAATTTTAACAATTGATTTTTATAGTTATTTAACCAGGCTTTATTTGCTGAGTCAATTCCTGTCCAATACAATTTTGTAAAATAGGGCTGAAATTTTTTTAAAGCTTCTAAAGCATCAGCCTGCCATTTTAATTTTAGTTTGATCCTTGATCTTCCTTCATCACTTAAATAATCCGAAAACTCGCTCATATTATTATCAAATAAAAGATCTTTAGAAGTTAACGAATCACGGTAATACAACATAATGCCATTTAATTCTAAGGCTTCCTTTGCATTAAGACTGGCGTAGGTATCTTTAAACGAATAATAAGCTAATGAATCGTTGGGCTTTTTAGTGAATTTACAACCCAGGGCCCTGTTATATAAATACAAATGAGCGTTCAATTGTTTGCTGCTTTGAAAGTAGAAATATTTACTTTCAAATAAATACTGGTTTTTTGAAAATGCTGTTGTGTTAAAGCAAAGTAAGGACAAAGCTAACGCGGTAAAACATGTTTTCATGGTTTTAATTTTTTAATTAAATAATACAAGTGAACGTTAATAAAAAACCCTTTCATAAAAATGAAAGGGTTTTTTGAGATCAATAATCTAAGTTACCGTAATCTAATTTTTGTCCTTTTATTTTTAAGATTAATCTTAAGATCAAAATAAAGAAAGGAATGTACATTGCTACAGTTGGTAAATCAAAATGCTTTAAGATAATTATTGATTTACGTTTTAATCTTTCAGTAATTAAATACATCGATGGAATTAATAATAAAGTTAAGATTGTTGCAAAGATCAAACCAAAGATCATTGTCCAGCTTAACGGACCCCAGAACACAACGCTATCTCCACCAAAGAAAATGTGCGGATTTAAGTGTGTGAACAAGGTTTCAAAATTAATATTTAAACCAACTGCTAAAGGAATTAAACCAAGTATAGCTGCAATAGCTGTTAAAATTACAGGTGTCATCCGCGTTCTGCCTGCCTCAACAGTTGCATCGTATAAACTCATGCCGCCTTCGCGTGCAAACTCGGCAAACTCCACAAGGAGAATACCATTTCTTACAACTATACCACCAAGTGCGATAATACCAACACCGGTCATAATAATACTCATATCCATTTTAAAGGCTGCAACACCAATTAACACACCAATGATACTGAATAAGATCTCCGACAAAATAATTAATGGTTTGCCTAAAGAGTTGAATAAACCTACCAACACCAATAACATTAGCCCAATGGCGATCATCATAGCGCGACCAAGGAACCCCATTGTTTCTGCCTGATCTTCGGCCTGACCACCAAATTTTACAGTTACACCACCTGTAGCTTGATAATCTTTAATAGCTTTTTGTACTTTTCCGGCAACCTCGTTAGGGTTATATCCTTCTTTAACATCGCCTGATAAAGTAATGATACGCATATTATTTTTACGCTTAATACCTGCATAGGTGTAATCGTAATGAATATTACTTACCGCAGATAACGGCACGCTGCGAACCGCACCGCTCATATTCATATCACGGTAATTGATCTTTAAGTTACGGATCGTTTCAATATCAATACGTTGATCGTATTTAAAACGAAGATTAACAGGATACTCATCATCCACATCTCTGAACTTGGTTGCTTCAACTCCAAAAACGGCACTACGTATTTCGAACGCCAATTGTTGAGTAGACAAGCCTTCGCGTTGTGCACGCTCGCGATCTATATCAAAAACGATCTCCGGCTTATTACTTACGAAATCTGATTTTAAATTATCTACACCTTCTATCTTAGCATTGATAAGGAATTTTTTTACACCTTCTGCATTCAAATTAAGTGCTTTAAAATCATCACCTGTTATTTCGATCGTAATTGGTTTTGCCTGTGGCGGGCCAGCCTGCTCTTTGTTTACTGTAATTTCAACTCCGGGTAATTCCCAATTAAGCCCTTGTAATTTTGCAAGATAGTCTGAGGTAGATTTACCATGACGCGCTTCAAATTCAACAAAGTTAATAGCGATCTTACCTTTATTTGGATAAGAATTTTGATCGCCATCACGTGGATCGGTTACACCAATAGTTACATTAGAGATCATAGATTCAATAACCGGATCGTTCTGATCAATTACAGTGTATATTTTCTTTTCTACCTTTCTCATCACTCCATTAGTAACTAATGGATTTGTACCTTCAGGTAACTTCACATAAATATATACGTTGTTAGGATCGCCTTGCGGAAAGAAAACCACTTTTGGGCTACGGGCAGCAAAGAACATAAAAGAAAAAATCAATAATCCTAATACTGCAACTAACGGTCTCCAGGGTTTACGAAGACACCATACTAATGCTTTTGTATAAACATTAATAAATGCAGGCCAGATCTTAAACTGCCATGCTTCAATGGCTTTATAAAGCCACAACCTGTGCAATACTAAAAAGAAAGCAAGGAAAATAACAAAATTACCAACTCCCGGGTGTCCGGTTAAATAACATAATAAAGTAATTACTGCATAAAGTACTAATTGCATTCTTGCCTTTTTATTTATTTTACCATAATTACTTTGTTCTTCTTCATGTGATTTCATAAAGTCAACGGCAAAAACAGGATTAATAATGTAGGCTACAAAGAGCGATGCCAGCAAGGAAATAATTAATGTAATAGGTAAAAAGTACATGAACTTACCAATAATACCTGTCCAGAATGCTAATGGAATAAACGGAGCAAGTGTTGTAATAGTACCTGATAGTACTGGCATAAATACTTCGCCGGCAGCCATTTTTGCTGCAGTTTTAATATCGCGTTTACCATTTGCAAATAATCGATGTGTGTTTTCGATCACCACAATGGCATCATCCACTACGATACCGAGTGCGAGTAAAAACGCAAAGAGTACGATCATATTAAACGAGAAGCCAATACTTGGCATTATCATAAAAGCAATGAACATTGACAAAGGTACAGATAAGGCTACGAATAGTGCATTGGTAACACCCATAAAGAACATTAACACAATTGTTACAAGTATAAACCCAATAATAATTGTATTGATAAGATCCTGCAAAGTAGTTTTTGTTTTAGCACTTTGGTCGCCACTTATGCTTACTTCAAGTCCTTCAGGCAATTTGCCTTTTTTCATTTCAGCAATTTTCTTTTTAATATTGTCTGCGGCATCGATAAGATTCTCGCCAGAACGTTTAATAATGTTTAGTGTAATAACATTTTTACCTTTTGAGCTCGAATAACTTTCTTTTTCTTTAAAGCCATCTTTTACTTCGGCAATGTCTTTCAAAAAAAGCTTAGCGCCAACAGCAGAAGTGATAATGATGTTTTCAATTTCTTTTGGGTCTTTAAATTCACCTTTAATACTTAATGTAGGCTTCATTCCTTCAAGCGGCAAGTTACCACCCGTTATAGAAAGATTTTCGCGGGCTATAGCTCCGGAAATATCCTGGAACGTAATTTGCGCGGCCTGCATTTTATAAGCATCAACATTTACCTGGATCTCACGATCAAGAGCCCCAACAATTTTCACCTCGTTGATCTGTTTTAAGCCTTCGATCTCATCCTGAAGATCTTCGGCATACTCTTTCATTTGCTTTAGGTCATAATTACCTGCAAGGTTAATGTACATGATCGGAATTTCAGAGAATGCAATTTCCTTGATCATTGGTTCTTTTGTAAGCGTTGCAGGCATATCGGCACGGGCTTCATCTACCGCATCTTTTACCTTTTGCTTGGCTATATCAACTCTTACATCTGTTCGAAACTCAACAATAATTACTGAAACGTCTTGTAATGAGGTACTATTGAATTTTTTAATTCCAGAAATACCTTTCAAACGTTTTTCAATTGGTTTGGTAATTGTGTTCTCAATATTTGTTGGCGAGTTACCCCAGTTAATTGTACTTACATAAATTGTAGGCACAGTGATATCCGGAAAATTCTCTTTTGGTAAAGAGTTGTAACTCATAATTCCCATAATACAAATGAAGATGGTAATGAGATACACCGTCATTTTATTATCTATGGCCCAACTGGACGGTTTAAATTCTTTTATTTTATCTAACATAATTTGTAGTTTTTATATTAACACTTAAGTGAAACTGATCTATCCTTTTGTTGCTTTAACTTCAGTTCCTTCTATCACAAGATCATATCCTTCTGTTATAAGCAGATCTCCTTCTTTTAATCCAGCAGTTATTTCAGCTATACCATTATATTCGCGACCAATCTTTACTGCTTTTTTTACAGCTTTGCCATTTTCAACTACCATTACGAAACTTTCTTCAGCACCTTTTTGAATATATTTTACCGGTACAACTATTTCAGGTTTTTCTGATTTATAATCGTTAATTTTTAATCTTGCAACCATATTGGGATGGTACTCTTTTTTACCATCCAATAAAATCTCAACAGCAAATGTTCTCGTTAAATTATTGATACCTCTTGAAGCATAGTGTATTTTAGATGTTATAGAATCTTTCATATCAGGAAAAAGTACTAGTACATCATTACCGGTTTTAATTCTTGCAGTATAAGCTTCTGCAACATCTGCCTTAACTTTAAGGTTAGAGAAATTAATTACACTAATGGCGTTCATGCCAGGTGCAACAGCCTGTCCTATTTTAATATTTAAATTATCAACCGTTCCGTTTATAGGAGAAATAATTTTGCTCATACGAACTTGTTCGTGCATAGTAGCGATCTTATTCTCAAGGCCTTCTTTCGTATTCTTAGCTTGAAGATATTGAATCTCGGTTCCAATCTTTTGATCCCAAAGATTCTTTTGTTTTTCAAACACCTGTTTTGAAAGATCTAAACTGGTTTGCAGGTCGGCAATTTGTTGGTATACAGCACGTGCATCAGTTTCTGCAAGAACTTGTCCTTTATTAACCTCATCACCTACTTTTACATTTATTTTTGTAACAGTACCTGGAATTTCTGAAGATAAGGCCACATTTTCATCGGCATCAATTCTTCCCTGTATTTCTATATATGTTTTAAAAATTTTAGTTTCTACAGGCAGAGCAACTACTTCCATTAATTTTTCCTTTTTGGTAGTATCTGTTTTAGCGATCTCATCTTCGATCGCAGCTATTTTAGTTTCCAGCTCTGATTTCTGCTTTTTAAGCTTTTCTAATTCAGCTTTTTTATCTCCGCCACCGCAAGCCGATATTAAAGCTACCATTACAAGTATTAAGATTGAGTTTTTCATTTTGTTGTTATTTAAATTTGTGATCATATAAATCTTATTTATTATTTTATTTTACAAGAGTTCCGGTTGCTTTCAGGTAATCTGTTTTAGCAACTATTATATCAAAAATTGAGCTGTAATAATTTGTTTGCGCCTCTGTAAGCGCTGTTTCCGCAGTTACAACTTCAATGTTACTACCAACACCACTTGAGTATTTTTTGCGTGCTACATCAGCAACATGCTCTGCTAATTCTACATTTTTCTTTTGTCTTACAAAACCTGAGTAAGCATTTGTATAATTTATACTTGCCGTACTTGCTTCGAGCTGAGCAGCCATTTCAAGCATTTTAATAGAATTTTGATTTTTAAGCGATGTGATTTTTGCTTGTTCTAATCTGTTCATACGTTGCCAGCCTGTAAAAATCCCTAAATTTAAAGTAGCCCCGATCAATGACACTTTAAACCATTTTTTTGTAGGATCGTTGCTATTTGTTTCAAAAAAACTAAATTCTGAGCGCTGTGCATTATACTGATAAGACCCGTAAGCCGATAAAGTAGGAAGGAAAATATATTTTTTTGCTTTAACATCAAGGTCGCTTAAGTTTTTTTGCGATAACGCTAATTGGTAATCCGGTCGTTGAGAAATATCCGGTTTATTTGCATTAAGCTCTTGAAAATTATTATCTACGATTAAACTATCTGTTAATACAATTTTATCTTCTATTTTATATCCCATCTGAAACTTAAGTGCTATTTCAGAAAGACCGATAAGGCGATCTGTTTTTTCTTTTTCGGTTAAAAGATTATTGTATTGCACTTCCAATCTTTCAACATCAATTAACTCTATTATACCTTGTTGGTTAGCAGCTTTTGTATCATCAAAAGTTTTTTTAAGCTTTGTTATATTACTTTCTAAAGATTTAATTCTTTCGCGGCTTATTAAAACTGTGTAATAAGCTTTTGTAACTTGCGAAACAAGGTCGGCTTTACTCCTGGTAACATTTATCTTGGATAAATTCATAAACTCTTTCTGTGCTTTTAATCCAAAAATATAATCGCTGCTAAAAAGTAATTGCGATGCGCTTAAACCAGCAGTAGCGTTGTATTTTGTGCCAAATTTAACAGGTATGAAACTACCTTCGGGGCCACCAAAAATCTGCCCTGGTAATAATGAAGTAGGAATATCTATGTAATCCTTAAGGTCAATACTTCCATTTACCTGGGGTAGTCCTAAACCAATAATTTCTTTTCGCTTGTAATCAGCGTTTTTAAGGTCCAGCTCAGCATTTAAATAGTTTGGGCTGTTCTTCATCGCATACTCAATGGATTGCTGCAAACTAAAATTTCCTGAATTGGCTTCTTGTGCCTGTGCTGCAGAACACATAATGACAGCAAGAAGTAACGTGTATTTTTTTAACTGTATCATATATATATAATTTTTATTCTTCTTCTTTTATTTTTTTGTAATTATTAATAAGCTTATGGCCCTTCATTGTGCAAATTCCGTAAGCAAAAAGGTCAAGTATTAATTCTGATGTTTTAGTAAAGCTTATTTTTTCAAAAGAAAAATAACTTCCAAACATTAACATATCAATTTGTGCCATACGGTAACGTGCAGTAAATTCTACATCTAAATCCGAACGGTAAACACCCATCTCTTTTCCTCTTTTAATATTTATCAAAACGTTTTTATAAGCACAATCTTCTTTAAAACTCTGAAAGCGTTTTAAAGCTGTTGGATAAAATTTTTGCAGGTCGAGAAAAAATATTGGGTTAATATTTTGCATCATTTCTCTCATTTTAATAGAAATTAACATAAGTTCATGGATCGGGTCTTTCGCATCTTCGTTCATTTTATTGAAATTATGCTCTTCTAACAGCAAAACATTATCGCATAATTGATTCACCAGATCGTCTTTTTCTTTATAAAACTGGTAAATGGTTTTCTTCGACATCCCCAACTCCTTTGCAATATCATCCATAGTTACACGCTTAATACCATATTTAAAAAATAAGGTTAAAGCTGCTTTTTGGATCTTTTCTTGTGCTTCCATTTTTCTAATTTCGGGTACAAAACTAAGGAAACTTTTATTGTCCCGCAAGTTTCCGTGAAAAAATATTTTTTTGCATCTTTACAGTCTGAATGATTGATAAGAAAAATACCCGCTTACAGAGATTTGCTGCGTTTTTACGCAGTAAATACCGCCTGGTTATCTTGAACGACAGTACCTTTGGCGAGAAGATATCGCTGCGACTATCGCCATTAGGGTTAATTACCGGAATTTTTGCCATAACCATAGTAATGACAACGCTTGTAATAAGCCTTGTTGCCTTTACCCCTTTAAGAGAGTACATTCCGGGTTATGGAACTGTAAGTGAAAGAAAAGAAATACTTGAGCTGACCCAAAAAGCAGACTCTATGGAACAGACCTTAGAGGCCCGCGCCGCATATATGAACAGTATTTTAAATGTTTTAAATGAAAAATTTGAAACAAAAACCGAAAAACCAAAAAAAGATACAACTGGTAAATATGCAAAAGTAGATACCAAAGCCAGCACCAATGATATTGAATTTAGAAATGATTACGAATTGAATAAAAACAATTCAATTGCAACAAAAGCAAAATACAAAGGCTTAAGTGATCTTGTGTTTTTTACACCTGCAAAAGGACTTATTACAGAATCTTTTAATGTATCACAAAATCATTACGGTTTGGATATTGTAACAAAAGCAGATGAAACTGTTAAATCAACTTTAGATGGAACGATTGTATTTACAGGCTTTTCTGCGGAAGATGGAAATATTATACAAGTGCAACACAGTAATAACCTTACAAGCATTTACAAACACAACTCCGCTTTGTTAAAGAAAACCGGTGATAGAATTAAAGCCGGTGAAGCGATTTCGGTTGTGGGAAATACCGGGGAGAAAAGTAAAGGCCCACATTTACATTTTGAATTGTGGTTTGACGGGCAGCCAATTAATCCACAGGATTTTGTTGCGTTTTAGAATTGTATGCCAGTACAATAAACATCAAATAAAAGAAAGCGTAAAAGCTTAAGCCCGCCTGGGTTTCGAGAGTGTCTTCCAAAATAAAGGATACACAAAGAATTAAAAAATACGGCCAGAATAAAATATGCAGGTGTTTTCTTAATGTAATTACCGGGTATAAAAAACTAAAAATAAAAACAAGCAAGCCCAAAATACCTAACGAAACTGTTATAGTTATAAATTGATTGTGCGGGCGTTTAAACCATTGTTTTGTCAATGGAGAATGCGTTTCGATATAGGTTTTGTTTAACTCATCCTGTACATCGCCGGTGCCAACGCCAAACAAAAAATTATTTTTAATGACCACACTTGCTGCTTTCCAAAAATATAAACGCATGGTTAATGAATGCCCGTTAATACCACGGCCGTTTACAAACTCATCATATTCCCAAACAAATTCATACGCACGTTTTTGCATAAAGCTCCATTCGGGATATTTATAGTTGGTAACATTATTTTGAATGTTCTTAAAATCCTGATCACTTAGTAAAGCCATGCCCGCTGAATCTTTAAACACGCCTTTACTGGCCATATATCTTATTAAAACATTATAGCGTTGTAAATTATTACTGTCAGCTCCATAAGTAAAACTATCATCCGGAAATCTCCGGCTCCATTCTTTTTGCAATTCAATAGTTTGAATATTCATATAAACATAATTACCGTTCTCTTTTTGTGTAGAGATGTCTGAATTAAGACACAAATTACCGGCGGCATTATACATGCGGGGGGTATTGCTTTCGTTTTTTTGCACTACCAATTGCGAGTTTAAAAACGAGATAAAAAAATATATTATATAAGATGTACTTATTAATAATATTACAATAGAACCGATCTTAATATATAATTTTTGTTTGAACAAGAATATAATGAGCGCAAAAATGGCGAGGAAAGACATGTTTACAAGCCCTGAAGCTAAACCAAGTGCATATAAAGTAAAAACAAAATAAACAAGTATAATGGCGAATAAAACTTTATAAATTGCTTTAATACCATTAATTATAAAATAAAAACAACAGGCAATAGCAACATTTATGTATAAACCTAAACGAATGTGGCTCATAAAACGTGACGCATTTCTTACTACATCATTAGTATGAAGTATATAATTATAAATAAGACACCAGGCAGTATTTACAACTGACCCTGCAATAAAACAGTATAATAAAATTTTGAATTCTTTTGCATCAATAGGTTTTGAACTAAACAAAAGTCCTGGTAAAAATAACAAAGGCACTTTTATGCGCAGATCTGTTAAGCCATCACTTATATTTTGCGTATACAACATCCCGACCAAGTGCAGAAAAAAAATAGAGGTAATGATCCAGAATAGTTTATTTGTTTTTAGAAGGCTTAGTTTTCTTTTATAATCGCCTTCTATTATCCAGTTGCCAAGTAAAATAAATTGTGGCACACTTGTAGGAACCGAACCTACCATCAATCCAAAAGCAAGGGAAAAAAGCCCGAACAAGAATAAATATCTATGGATCTTTGGTGAGAACATGAAGGTTCATAAAGAAACGAAAAAAAAGAAAATATATTACTTTAAAAATAAAAAATCCCGCTTATTTTTTAAACGGGATTTTAAGAGTTTTTATATTAGAAATTAGTTTCCGAAATCAGATAAGAACTTAATTCGCATTACTCTTATCTCTTCTTCTGTATAATCATTTTCGCCAAGTTCTTTCAATGCTTCAGCAACACTATCCGTTTTGCTTTCTTTAAAATATTCCATTACCTCATCTTGTTTTTCTTCATCAACAATATCTTCAATGTAATAGTTAATATTTACTTTGGTGCCCGATTCAACAATAGTTTCGATTTCGGTTAATAAATTAGGCAGTGTTAGGCTTTTGCTTTTTGCCATATCTCTTAAGCTGATCTTTCTATCTATATTTTGAATGATATAAACCTTTAACAACGATTTATTTGCTACTGATTTAATTACCATATCAACGGGACGATCTATCTCATTATCATCCACATATTTTTTAATAAGATCAATAAAAGGTTTACCAAACTTAGCAGCCTTACCCGCACCAACACCACTGATCTTAGTCATTTCATCCATAGTGATAGGATATTGAATTGACATTTCTTCTAATGATGATTCCTGGAAAATAACGTATGGAGGAAGGTTTTTAACTTTGGCAGTTTTCTTAACAAGATCTTTTAATAAAGCATATAATGTTTCATCTGAAGCGCCACTTCCACCTTTACCGCCAACTATAATATCATCATCACTATCTCTATCTGTATTATTATAATCGTGATCGCGCGTTAATTTAATTGAATGTGGTTTTTTTAAGAATGCATGTCCTTTATCTGTTACACGTAAAAGGCCGTAATTCTCAATGTCTTTTGAAAAGTACCCGTTTACAATAGCCTGGCGTAAAATTGCCTGCCAGAATTTTTCATCCTTATCGTGATCAACACCTTTACCCCACGTCTCTAAATTATTATGCTTGTAAGTTTTAGCGGTAGCAGTTAATGTTCCCATTAAAACATTGATCACATCTTTTAATTTATGACGCTCTTTAATTTCAAGAACAGCTTCAATGGCTAATTCAAGATCTTCTTTTGCTTCAAATTTTTGTTTTGGATGGCGACAGTTGTCACACATTTTACTGCATCCTTCTTCTTCAAACTCTTCACCAAAATAATGTAATATAAATTTACGACGACAGCTGCTTGTTTCTGCAAACGAAGCTGTTTCGGCCAACATTTGTTTTCCAATTTCCTGTTCTGCAACAGGTTTATCTTTCATGAATTTTTCTAATTTAAGAATATCATCATGACTGTAAAATGTAACGCAATTTCCTTCTCCTCCGTCACGACCTGCGCGGCCGGTTTCCTGGTAATATCCTTCTAAAGATTTTGGAATATCGTGGTGAATTACAAAACGTACATCCGGCTTATCAATACCCATTCCAAATGCAATAGTTGCCACGATCACATTTAATTCTTCCATTAAGAAATCATCTTGTGTTTTCGCACGTTCTTTTGCATCTAATCCTGCATGGTAAGGTTTAGCTTTTATACCATTTACCTTTAATGCGTCAGCTATTTCTTCTACCTTTTTACGACTTAAACAATAAATTATTCCGCTTTTACCGGCATTTTGTTTTACATATTTAATGATCTCTTTATTTACGTTTTGCTTTGCGCGCACTTCGTAATATAAATTACCCCGGTTAAAAGAAGATTTAAATAAACTGGCACTCATCATGCCAAGATTTTTTTGAATATCCTGTTGTACCTTTGGAGTTGCTGTAGCTGTTAAAGCCATTACAGGTACGTTACCAACAGCATCAATAATAGGGCGCAGTTTTCTGTATTCAGGGCGAAAATCGTGTCCCCATTCCGAGATACAATGCGCTTCATCTATCGCAAAAAAAGAAATTTTAAATTCTTTAAAAAAGGCAATATTATCTTCTTTGGTTAATGTTTCGGGTGCAACATATAATAATTTTGTTTTGCCTGAAAGAACATCTTTTTTTACCGTTGCAATTTCTGCTTTATTTAGTGATGAATTTAAAAAATGCGCAATACCATTCTCATTACTAAAACCACGGATAGCATCTACCTGGTTCTTCATTAATGCAATTAAAGGAGAAACCACAATTGCAGTTCCCTCTGATATTATTGCCGGTAACTGGTAGCATAAGCTTTTACCGCCACCGGTAGGCATTATTACAAATGTATCCTTACCCGCAAGCAAGTTCATTATGATCTTTTCCTGAGTCCCTTTAAATCCGTCAAATCCAAAAAAGTTCTTTAATGCATCCAGAACTTCTGTTGTTTCAACCTCGCCAACCATGCTTTTCATTGATTAAAATGTGTCTTCTACTGAGTAAATAATTAAATTCTACTTTAAAGATATACAATTTTTTTTCTATTAAACAAAACTTTTATCTATAAAAGGCTAATTTATAGATGACGTTGCCAAATTTTTAGATATAAGTTTTTAGCTTTTACAGATTTGGGTTCATTTTTGGATAAAACCGCAACAGGATAATTATAAAAATAAAAGAAACTGAACAATTAAAATAAAAACCAAAGCCTAACTGGTTGGCAAGAATATAAAAAAGTGTTTTTGCAAAAACAGAAATAATATACAATTGCACCCCCCATTGCTTAAAATACCAAAGGCCAACGCAGGCAATAAAATTAGCGGCTACTAAAATCCCGTAAATGGCAGGCATTAATACACCCAGTTTTTTTATTTGTGGAGAGAACACCTGCGGAAAAGTAAACACAACCGATAAATAACCGATAATGCATATAAAAGATATGATCTTTGGCCTTATCATTTTTTAATTACTGCGTATGGCTTCTACCGGATCTAATTGTGAGGCACTATACGCAGGAATAAACCCGCTGATGATACCTATTAATATTGAAATAGTAAATCCTAAAATAATGTTGGTACTGGTTAAACTAATATCCATGTCAATTGCATCTTTACCAAGCAGCGTTATTATGTATGTGACCAGTAATCCAAAAAAACCACCAATAGTACTTAGCATTACACTCTCACCAAGAAACTGAACAAGAATAAAAAAATTTTTAGCGCCTAAGCTTTTTTGAATACCAATTAAATTGGTTCTTTCTTTAACTGAAACAAACATAATGTTTGCAATACCAAAACCGCCCACCAAAATAGAAAAGCCCCCAATGATCCATCCGGCTGTGCCAATAATATCAAATAAGCCATCAAACCCTTTGCTTATTAAACTTGTTTCGTTCAAAGCAAAATTAGGTTCGCCCATTGGCTTTAATTTGCGTATACCACGCATAATGCCTGTAAGCTCACTTATCATTTCTGCATTAGAAACATTTGGTTTTGCTTTTGCATAGATCATAGGATCTGCATTTTCGGACCTTACATCTAAAAAATAACGTGCAAAATTAAATGGCGTTATTACCTGGTAATCAAAACTAACACCGAGCAAACTTTCGCCTTCTTTTTTAATTACACCTATTATTACAGCTTTGTTTCCTGCAATTTTTATTTCTTTACCTATAGGGTCTTCATTTGGAAAAAGCCCTTCGGCAATACTTGCACCTATTAGGGCCAAATGATAACCAGCATCCGTTTCGTTTTGTGTAAAATATCTTCCGGCGGTAAGATCAAAATTCTTTATTTTATAAAAATCATGAGAGATGCCTGCAACAACTGCATTTTGAATACTATTAGAACGGTATTTTATTGTACGCCTTCTACCCATACGGTATGCAAGTGCCTCGGTACTTTTACATCTCTTCTGTAATTCATCTAATTCGTAATATTGAGGTACCGGACGGTTAATATATTTCCACCATGGATAATCAGGCCCAAAATCCCAGGGCCACTTTTGTATATAAACAACATTGTTACCAAGAGACTGAATACTACCGCGTATATTGCTTTCCAAACCATCTACGATCGTAAATACCAAAATGATCGCGAAAATGCCAATGGTAATGCCTAACAGACTTAAAAAAGACCGCAATTTATTTGACACCAGCGATTGCCAGGCAAATAATAAACTCTCTTTAAATAATACCCATAGCATTCTTACTTAAAGGTACAATTAAAATGTTTGTCTCGATTGTTTTTTGTATGAAAGGCAATGGAAGTAGGCAGAAAGCAGTTAGCAGTGTTCAGGAATTTGAATGCCGCGCAAACTGGAGACTAAAAACTGCCTACTTTTTTTTCTGTTCTTCTTCTTCCTTTTGCTTAAGAAAAGCTTCGTGCTTTTTGCGTTGACGTTTACGCATTAAATAAATAAGCGATGCTAAAATAAAAAATCCAAAAAAGAACAAAGCGCTGTCGTTATCTTTTATGATCAAAAAATAAACCACTAACACTATTCCCAATATTACTCCAACCAGCCAAAGGCGTTCTAAAAAAATAAATGTTTTGTGTTGAATTTTAGAGTTCATTGTTCTTTAATTTTATTGTTCCTGTTACTTCTTTAATATCGTATTTGGTAAAATCCTGGTTGCTTTTTAAACCTTTACCCATTATTATTTGATCGGCAGTGGTTATTTTTACAAAGGCATCAGTATAAATAGTTTTATTGTTTTCATCCCAGGTTAATTTTTCTGTTTCTAATTTTTGGCCATTTTTATTTAAAACCTCCACCTTATAACGGGCCTCCATTTTTTTTGACTGATCGTAACGGATCCCGTATTCTGCTTTTAAAGTGCTTGATATTTTTTCTTCGCTATCAAAAAAAGTAACAAAAACGCCTTTAGGCAAAATAGTAAAGGGCTCAGTTACATTTTTTGTAAAAATAAGCATTCTGTTAGCTTTTAAAACAATTTTAAGCTGCGCACTATCTGTAAAAAGTAAAGTAACGCTATCGCCTACCTGCGAAGGGCTTTTTTTATTACCTGGCAATGCCATTACATCTTTTAGATCGTTTGTGCAGGAGCCAAAAAAATAAATAATGGCTGTAATAAAAACTATCAGCTTAAGTTTTAACACGCGTTAATCATGTCTGAATTTTTGAAACCACCTATCAGAAAAATTGAAACCAAAATTTACTTTCCAGTAATTCTCTTTTGTAAGATTACTGCTTGTAGTACCGGTTTGTCCGTATTGCACACTTACATTTACCATTGATGATAAACGGCCAATACCAACAGGAATACCCAGACCGGCAGTAATACCGTAAGATGAGATCAGGGTATTTTTAATATTAATGTATCCTGTTTGATAGTTAATACCAAAACGGTAATTTAATTTTCTGAAAAAAGCGCCGCTTCCTGCCGCGTATTTTTCAGGTACATAATTAAGGCCTAAAGCAATGCGGTAATTATCTTTAAGATCACTTATATTATCAAGATACTTAAATTGCGACCAATTAGTAATAGCAAAATCCGCCACAATATTTATGCGCTCGCCTTTTTTAAAGCCAATACCAAAGCCTTGTTCAAGCGGTAAAGTAATAGTGCCTTTTTGATTTGCAGTATATAAAACCGTATCTCTTATCGTTTCAGCACCGCCGCCATCTAAAATATAATTAAGTACTTCGGCATCGTAATTTACTTTAAGCGCATTGTTTAAAGCCATAAAATAACCAAATGTGATCTTCACTTTCTCGCTAAGACGTCTCTTGTGAAAACCCATAGTCCGGTTTAAACTATCTTTTACCTGTTTTAATTCATTGTTTGAATAAATACCAAGAGCGCTCAGTTTTTCAATTTCCCTATCTATCCTTTTAAGTCTTTCTTTCTCATTTGATATACTATCAATTGTAATGGCGGTTTGAATTCCAAAATTTCCTGTAAAATCACCAAGATTTAATGAACGTCTGCGATACGTATTATTAAAAAAGATCGAGCTTGGATAAACAACTCTTGCTGTTTGCTCCATACTACCAAAAATATAGTTGGCATTAAAGCCAATAGAAAAATCGCTCAATAACTTATTACCAAATTCTTTTGCTTTGTAAGCACTTCTACTTAATTTTTTTAATGAATCATTGATGTAAAGGTTATTTGTTCTGAAACTGACTAAAGCATTTTGAAAAGGCATTATCCCATAACCTGCAAAAACTTTATTTAACCCTCCACTACCACTGTACAAATAATTTACAGAACCAATTCCATCTTCTATAACCGTATTTTTAAGATCGTAACCCGTACTGCTATAAGGCATAATACCAAAACAGGCGCCACCATTATTTTTTATAGGAAAACCAAGTGCGCCATAAGAAAAACTAGTTGACCATTTATTTAAAGAAGAATTATTGCCTGAAAACACGGAGTTAACAAAGGTTCCACCCACTTCAAGACAAGTTAATTTTATTAATGAATAGGCCGCGGGATTACCGGCATTAATAAATATAGGCATTAAAGAATCGGGTTTTAAAGCCACATATGCCCCACCCATGCCTGCGTTATGGGCAAAAGTGGTAGTATTCATTTCGCCTAATCCAAAACGTGAATATGGGCTGAAAGTGTTATTCTGAGCCTTATAAAAAGAAGACTTTAAAATAAAAAGAAAAAGAAAGAAAGCTAGTCTATTTTTCAAGGTTATAATTTAAAATGGTATTTAAACCGTAAAGCAATAAGTTTTGGTTGGCAAATAAACGGTTTTTAAGTTGTTTGCCCAAATAATCAGAGTCGCCACCGGTTAATACTACCTGTAAATTAGCATAATTTAAGAGGTATTTATCTATCATGCCATCCACTTCGGCAACAGCACCTGTTAATGCGCCACTTAGCATCGAATCTTTGGTATTAGCACCTATGAGATCAGTAAAGGTTTTGTCTGTTTCAATCAAAGGTAAAGCGTGTGTAAACTCATTCATAGCTTTTAAACGCATGGGCAAGCCCGGTGATATGGCGCCGCCAAGGTATTCATTATCAGCGTTTACAAAATTATATTTTATGCAGGTACCGGCATCGATCGTTAAAACGTTTTGGTTGGGATAAAACCTAAAGGCCCCTACCGAACCTGCAATTCTATCAGAACCCAATGTTAGCGCGCTTTTATATAAATTTTTAAGTGGAATGGGCGTTGTTGCAGTAAAAAGTATCACATTTTTACCTTTTTTAATGGCTTTAATAAATTCGGTGTGCATACCTGTTACAGAACCTACCAAACAGTTCTGAAAATCAGGCATCTCCTTTAATCCTTCAATAAGACCTTGTACTGAATTATATACGTAAGAGTGCTGTAACTCAGCACCATCGAATAAGGCAGCTTTTATGCGTGTATTTCCAAAATCTACAACAAAATTCATTATTGTAAAGATAGATTTAAAATATAAAGTGAGATTTTAATTAAGATTTTTTTAGAAATATTTTGTAGGCTAAATAAAATATGTATTTTTGCACCCTCGAATAAAGAGTGAGCGGTGCCTTAGCTCAGTCGGTAGAGCAAAGGACTGAAAATCCTTGTGTCCCTGGTTCGATTCCTGGAGGCACCACAGATATGCCATAAGCCCAACAAACAAATGTTTGTTGGGCTTTGTCTTTACCTGTATTTACAGGCATTTCCAGCATTCAGCAAAAAAATTAGACCCCCTTAAAACACTCTGTTTTTGCACATTTGTGTACCCATTGTGTACCCCTTCTTTTTTTAGGGGTGGTAGATCTCCGCCAGTTATACTCGCGCTTTAACCACTTATTAAAAAATCAAAAATAACCAAACTTAAAATCATTTTTCACCGTTATAATATATAGAAATCTATGGCAACAATTCATTTTTATCCCAGATTTGACCGACCAATAAAGGACGGCTCGGTAACTGTTTGTTTAATGTTTTCATTAAACCGAACACAAAGACTTAAAATCAGCACAGGTAAACTTATCCCTCTTCGGAAAGAATATAGCAAACTTACTATTCAAGAAATAGAAAAAATCCCTATTGAAAAAAGAGAAGAAATGTATTATTGGGATTTTCAAAAAGAAAGAGCAACAAAAGGTTTTTCTAGCTGGGAAAATTTAAACAATCATTTAGATAAGGAAAAGGTAAGAGCCAATGATATAGTATCAAAATTTGAAGACAGAGGTAGACACTTAACTCTTGAATTATTTAAAAATGCCTTCTCTAAAATAAGTGCAACGGATAATTTTAAAGAATACTTCACAGTACAACTAGAGCAAAGAAAACATTTGATCTCTAAAGAAACCTATAAAGGATATAAATCTGTTATAACTAAAGTAGATAATTTCAAACCAAATGTTACAATTGGAAATATTGATTACCGGTTTTTAACTCTGTTTGAAAATCACATGCTTAAACCGATTATTGAAAAGGGTCTTGGAAACATTCCAAGTACAGTTTCAAAAACCATGAAGTCTGTTAGAGCCTTAATTCAAATTGCTATTAAGAATAATGATTTTCCAAAAGAAGCCTACCCCTTTATTGATTATAGAATAAAGCATGTTGATCCCTTATTAACTTCTAGGGACTACTTGGAGCCTGAAGATCTAACAAAAATTGAAGACTTGCTTTCACCTGAAAGAATATCAGAGCTGACAATAGGTGAAATAAAAGCTGTAAAGCGGTTTTTATTTGGGTGTTATACTGGATTAAGATTTTCTGATGTAAATAACCTATTTAGAAGTAAACATATTTTTGCAAAATGGGTTCATAATCCACAAACGAAAGAATCGCTTTATAAGCATTACATTGAATTAAGGATGGGGAAAACAGACCAACCAGTTTTCATACCACTTATTGATAAAGCTTTGGACTTGATTAATGAAGCTAAAGATGATAAGATATTCGACACAATATCAAATCAAAAAATAAATAAACACCTTAAAAACATTAATACAAAAGCCAAACTAAACAAGAAGCTTTCTTTTCACGTTTCCAGACATAGCTTTGCCACAATCTGTTTTTTATACGGAATACCGGAAAAAGTTGGGCAAAAACTTTTAGGACATAAAAACAGAAAATTTACTGAAATATACACACACCTGTCTCAAAATAAATTGTTTTACGAAATGGATAAGTTAAATAGAGGTTTAAGCAATTATGAACTATTAGTTGATGAAACAGATGATAAAAAAACTGATATGAAAGAAATTATGCCTATGCTTCAAAATCTAAGCCCCGAAAAACTAGAACAAATTAAAGGTTTAATTAAATTAATTGATGGAAAAGCAGCATAATAGCCAAGGGAATAATCAGGGTTAAATCAATGGGAATCCATAATAAGGCCAAGATTAATCCATAGATCGCTCAGCGGAAATCCAAGGTTTCGCCAACGAAAACACAAGGGAGTGCTAAAACACTCTCTTGTTTAATACTTAAAAGTTATAAATATGGAAAATTTCAGTTTAAATTTCCTATTAAAGGATTTAAAAAAATTAGAGAAAGCGGAGCTTTTTGAAAAAGTGAAAGATCTTTATTATGATAATCAAAAACTAACTAATAAGGTTCATGCTCTCGAAAATTTAATACTAGAATATGAAAAAAAACGAGAAAGCAAGAAGTCTAAAAAAGATCGAATCGCTAATTATGAGGGATATAAAACTGAATGGATTATGACTGAAAAAATAGTTTTTATCTTAAAAAGAAATAAATTATCAATGAGGACAATTGAAATAGTAAATGAACTCCTAAAAATTGAGCCAAGCTTAAATGAAATTTATAAAGATAAAGTAAGAACTATTTCAAACTACGTGTATAATACATATAGTTTAGGTTTTATTAAAAGAAGTGAAAAAGCTATTGGTGGTGGATATAAATATGAAGTAAGCCCACAAGCTTAAATTTGAAAGTCTTCTATTCTCTAATATTTAGCTAAACAGATTTTAAATGTTATTCTTTAATTATTTTATACACCTCTTTTTTATTACTATTAATTTCAACAAAGTATAATCCTGAAATATAAGAATGAATATCCAAATCTATTTTATTGCTAAATATTATTTCCTTATAGATAATTGTGCCGTTTGAATTAAACACTCGAACTTCTTTAGAAGTTTGGTCTTGTTCGTTAAATTCAAGATGAATCAAATTGCTTGCAGGATTTGGATAAATTATCGTTTTATTAAAAGAAAAGAATTGCGGCTTTACTTCAGTTATTATTGACTGATTATCAGTTTTTAAAATAAAGCCAAACCAACCCACCATATAACCAGTTGTTGAATCAGGAAAGAATATTGAACTAATAATACCATTAACACCACTAAAATATGCACTCCATGTTTGTCCGGCATTATTAGTTTTAACAATTGTTCCATAAAGTCCAACGGCAGAACCGTTATTTGCATCAGAAAAATGCATTGGACCTAAATTTTCTCCAGTACCCGTATTTTGAGATATCCATGTTGAACCACCATCAGTTGTTTTTAAAATAGTTCCGTTTGTCCCGGAAACATAACCTGTATTTGCATCAAGAAATTGTATCGTTGAAAAGCTCACCGGCCCTGTCAATAAAATTATCCAATTTTGACCTCCATCAATAGTCTTGTATATTTTTTGTCCCCCGCCAACAAGATATCCTATATTAGAATTTACAAAATCTACACTGCTATAAGAAGTATTAGTACCTGTGGGGGTGACCTGGGTTATCCAATTTAAGCCACCATTAGTCGTTTTTAATATGATTCCTGCATTACCTACCACATATCCCGTATCAGCATTTAAAAAATCCAGAGAATTAAGGTTAGCGCTGGTATTAGTAATTAAAGTTGTCCAGTTATTTCCTGCATTTACCGTTCTTAGCATTTTACCAAAAGACCCGATTATATAGCCAGTATTATTGTCGACAAATTTAACGCCCGACAAATGAGTTGTAGTTCCGCTCGATTTGGGTATCCAATTCATACCACCATCAGTTGTTTTATATATTTTTCCATAATCGCCAACAGTGTAACCAGTTGAGTTATTTGTAAAAAAAACAGATTTTAATGAAGCTGTTATGTTTGATATTCCACCCCACGTTATTCCATTATCAACGGTTTTTAAAATAATACCATAGTTACCCACAGCGTATGCAGTATTTAAACTTGTAAAAAAAACACCTTTTAAATAAGTATTCGTACCACTAATTTGGCTAGTCCAATTTAAACCTCCATTGTTTGTAGTTAAAATGGTTCCATTATCCCCTACAACAACAGCGTCATTTGAATTAAAAAATTTAAGATTATATAATGTAGAACTTTGACCACTGTATTGAAAAGTCCACGTTACACCACCATCATTTGTCTTAATCGTCCCACCTCCTGCACCAACAGCCATACCATTCATTGCACTCGTAAATACAACAGAAAACAATGAACTTGTTGTATTACTATTTTGGGTTAACCACGTATTTCCACCATCAGTAGTTCTAAGAACAAGACCAAGATTTCCCACAACAATTCCATTATTAGCATCAGTAAAATATACTGAGTATAGTGGGCTTGATGTGCTACTATTTTGTGTAACCCATGTATTACCTCCATTTGTTGTTTTTAAAATCGTACCATTCCATCCAACCGCAAAACCTATGGAGGTATTAACAAAGTGAACACAAAACAATTGATCTGTTGTGCCACTATTTTGATTTGACCAACTTGATCCTGCATTAACAGTTTTTAAAATGACGCCACCGCTTCCTACTGCAAAGCCATTATTTTGGTCTGCAAAAAAAACAGAATTAAAACCATAATTATTCGTAAGTTGATATTGTGACCATGTCAGTCCGGCATCTATCGTTTTTAATATAACTCCATTCCCAGCCAAATAACCAACATTTTGCGAAGTAAAGTAAACTGAATTCACTAAATTACCCTGTGGTAAAGGATTTTGCCATTGCCAAGCAGGGGTTTGAGCGAGAAAAATGTTAGCTATTGCTAATAAACACAACTTAAAATAATATTTTTTCATGAAATTAGTTTTTCTGTAACCAAGTTAGACATAATATTCAAAAAGTGTTATTAAACATAACATAGTTTGATAGGTGGTTCTGTTTTAGGATTAATTGGTATCTCAATTTAACATTATTAATACATACTATTAGTATAGTAGCTAAATTTTTATTTAGTATTCAAATATTTTTATACTCATAAGTTAAAAATCATCTAAACACAATTACTTTAAAGTTTGATATTTCCATATCAGAAGATAAGGTTAAAAAATAAATACCGGTTTTTAGACCAGATAAATCCACTTGTCGATTAATAAGTTTTTCTTTTTCTTTGATAATGATACCCTGCATATCAGTTATCGTAAAAAGTGTGTTCTCATTTTTCAAGTTTTGTATGTAGATTAAACCGTTCGTTGGATTTGGATAAACACTTATTTTCTCTTTTTTATCAGAGATTTTGTTTTTGATTAACGATGTTACATTTGCTCTAAGGAAATTTTGAGTTTGATTAGTTATTACCATATCATAGTCAAAAAATAGTGTTGCCTGACTTTTTACTACGGAATTCGGGGTAACGTTTGGTTTAAATTTAATCGAATAAATTATTTCGCCATGGCTTAACGAATCGTTAACTTGCTTGTTTGCTAAATTAATATTATCAAATCTAAACATAAGACAGTTGCCCTTTTTCTGTTTTAAACTATATTTATCATGCGATGTGTGAATTACTTTGAGTGTAGAAATATCCAAATTGTTATCAATTGTATCAATAATAGAAAAGCTCTTTGCAACGGATGGTAAGGTATTCTGAAATTTTACCCTATATATCAATTCCTTATTATCATTAACATATGATGGTTGAGCTACATTTATACTATTATTTGGATCGAAAGACTGAATCATACTTTTATTTGAACCAGCGATTATGAAGCCGGAAATCGTATCATTATTGTTAGATAAATTTATATCTCCCGAACAAGCAACAGATCCAAAAATATTGACCGGGGATCCTATTGGACTATTTATGCCAGTATTAAAATAAAAGGTCAACATAGCTATACTATCAGGCGTTAAATTGGTGACAGAGAATGTAACGAGATTATTTACATTGCTAAAGTAGGGCGGGTAGGTACTTATAAGTTGCAAACAAGAATCAAGTTGAATGCTAACCAAGCAACTCGACTGCATAGTGCCTTCATTTTTAACCAAAGCATACGCATAGGAAGTGTCATTTTGAGCAAACCAACTGCCGGAGAGCATTAAATTAAAATCCTCCACGTTCGGAATTATAGTATCGAAAAACATACAATTTAAACTAGGCGTTGAGGATGCGGCAGCAAAATTGATCTTTCCTGTTGGAGGACATTCATACGCTTTATAACCACTGGGATAATTCGAGATCGTATAAGTACCGTAAGGAATATTGATCTTGTAATTTCCTGCTGTATCTGAAAAAGCGTAATAATTATTATTTAAGGAATCTTGCAAAACGACCGACGCATTCACCATTTTAATATCCTGCCCATCAAGTATACAGTTTTTGTTGTCATCTAAAACTGTTTTTGCTATTACTTTAAATGGATAGGTATTAAACAAACTATCAAAACTTAATGTTGTAAAGCCAGCCAAATTATAATAATTTGGAGGATTAAGGTTTTTAAATGTCATAAAAGCGCCGCCGCAATTATTCTTTTTCAAATCAGAATAAATAAAAGTGTTGTTATTTAAAACAGCAGGATGATATATCATATTCCCAAGATTTTTATCGCAAGAAACCAAACCAAATGAGTTCATTGAAACGTTGGGCTGCGGTGTCATTGTATAATAACTAAAAATTAATTTATGATTTGAAGTTTCAACGCCACCTTTATAAAACTGGACATTTTGTGGCAACTGTATGGAGTTTAAAAGATTTCCGTTTTTGTCCAACTGAACTACTTGTATGCTTCCCGTACTAGTATTTAAACTGTCCATTAACCCGATGGTTAAGTAATAGGTAGTATCGCTTCCGCAGAACATATCCCAGACATTCGTATTAACCGGAAAAGGTGTATTAATTAAAGTGCTGATTTTCTTTTGCCATTGTAAATTTCCATTTGCATTATATTTTTCTACGTAATTCGAATCAAATTTATTCATAATGATATAAGTCATTGCATATCCATCATCGAGCGTGGGTTTAAATGTGCTGATGTACGAATAATAATTATCGTTGCTTGAATGGCTGAATAACTTTGTATTTGTCCATACGGGGTTGTTAATTGACTGATATTTTTTGATAAAAAGATATTCGTTATATATATATCCCATGGCTGGAAAAGGAAGCATATAATTAGCTTGATTTTTATGTAAAGTATAAAAGAAATTACCTGAATGTGATTTATAGATAGCAGAATTCTGACCTGTCATCATTGTTGTATAAGAGTCAACACCAGTAACACTTCCGCTTAAATCGGTTTCCACTAGAATTTGTTTGCCAGATGGCCATTGCGACATTATTGGGACTTTTGTAGTGAAAATGTACTTATTATTAAATTCAATAGCCCCAGTAGGATCAAGCTGTGTTATACTTTCACTTGGAACAGCAATAATTTTTTCCCATAAAGAATCGCCATTGCTATTGGTTACAAATATTGAATATTTGTCAGGTGTGCTGTTGTTATTATCATTGTTATTCAGAAAATGAAATGATTTACCGTTATCATCAATACTATGGTTAGCAAATTGCAGATTCGGAACAATTCCACCTAAATAGGCACGCTCAAAATTTTGAGCCATTGTGCTTTGCAAACAAATCAAGAAGATATAAAACTGTATATATTTTTTCATATTATTAGTTTAAATTAGGTTGCTTAAACGAATATCTAATTTCTGATACTAAGTTATTAAACGATCTTTAAAACCTACGACCAATTATCAAAGTTTGGGAGCCAGTTAAAAGATAATTAGTTCTTGTTTAAGTTACATCACCAAAATAAGTTCCTAATTATATCATTTCGCAATAACGAAACGTTTATTTACCCCATTTATTGTAAGGTAATAAACACCACTTGGTAAATTTGCAGTATTTATTATTGCTTGATTATTTTTATAAGTAATTTCTTCTTCTCTTATTAATTGACCAATAGAATTGTAGATCAAAATCCGATTAAGATCAATATTGATTTGAGCATTACATAAAATATTTATTTCATCATTTGCTGGATTAGGGTATATACTAATGCCATTAAAAATATTTTCCGGTTCACTTAAACCGGTTGCACTTGCATAAACAATTACAGTATCATATTTAATAATACCACAAATATCTTGTTTTACCATATAGGTTTGTGTTGTTGTTGCAACTATAACATTAATGCCTGCCGCTGTATCTATTGCTGTTGTTATATTTGGTAAATGATACCATATACAGGCTTCGTCAATACCAACATCTTGTGGTCTGCCTAAATAAACAGTATTAAACGGTATTCCCCAAATATCAGGGCCTGCATAGGCAGGAAGATCCGTGTCAATTACGCTTACATCGTCAATAAGAATATCACAACCAATAGTTGGTAAGTTGGTCGGATTTATCATTAAAGAATTTGTTGCCGCATCGCTTTTAAAATTCCCAATTATCATATATTTTTCTGTCCCGCTTGCCGTAAAAGTTCCTGTTAGTAAAGACCAGTTTAAAGTGTCACTGAGAATATTATTTGTCGGATTTTGAATTTGTGGGGTTAAAAATGCAATTGGTTTATCACTTTGTGTAATAGTATCTAAACTTACATCTCCAAAATACGCTCCTAAGCCATCAACACCATAAGTGGATTGGTTAGTTATGCTATAATAGAGCTTAACACAGTAGGTTTTTCCAGATTGAAGGTTTTGTTTTAATCTATTTCTTGGATAAGCCCGCGTTGTTTGTAATGTATTTGGTTTAAAAAACAACTCGCTTATAAAGTAGTTACTACCATTGCGTGGCCACTGATATGTATAACTACTCAATGGAATTTGCCCGGTTGGTGGCAAAGAAGTTAAATTAAAACCAAAGAATTTATTGGTGTCTAAACCACTCCAATACTTTGCTATTAATAACTGAGATGACTGATTACAATTCAGGCAATTCTCAAAGCCCCCATTATTTACATAATTGGCAATCTGAGCTCTACCCATGATAGAAAAAAGAAAAAACAAGATGAGCACAATGTGGAGATTCCACTGTAACAGCCCCCACTTGACCGCTTGAAAGAGCCCCCACTTGATCGCAGCAAAGT
>JACDED010000159.1 GCA_013816615.1 Bacteroidota bacterium | reverse complement strand
GTAATGATGACAGCCTCTGATCATGGGCCGTGGAAGGTGCCGCAGGATATTCCGTTTAAGCCAAACAGTGGTAACGAGCAGGATAATTGCACTTTGTATGCCGATTGGGCTATTGGTAGATTTATGGCCCACGCTAAAAAAATGCCGTGGTATAAAAACACTGTCTTTATGTTTTTGGGTGATCATGGTTTATCGCTAGGCCATACTTATGAAATGCCTTTGGCATATAATCATGTGCCTTTTGTTATTCATCAACCAGGAATTCTTAAAGCAGACACAATTTCTTCGCCCGCGTATCAGCCTGATGTGCCGGCAACGGTTATGGGGATTATTGGCGCTACGTATACAAATAATACATTTGGAATAAACGTTTTAAAAGAAAAACATCCTTTTGTTGTTTTTTCGGCAGATGATAAAATTGGCTGCGTGGATAATAACGGTTTTTACTATTACAAAACTTTAAATAATGATCAACGCTATTTAAGAAAATATAAAAATTTAGATCCGGTAAATTATTTGCAACAGTACAAAGCCAAAAGCGATAGTATGGAAAAAAACATGATGATGATCTATGAATCGGCTAATTATTTTATACGTAAAGATCATTTTTTGTATGAATGATTTACCGTTTTTTATGAAACACCACCTTTGTATTTTCCTTTATCGTTCTTACTGCATTTAGGGCAATAATCGAAGTAGAAATTACTTGTATTAAAGCAATAGTTACATTTAAACTCTCTTAAATTACCGCGAATATTTTTATTGCAGGCTGGACAATATTCGGTGTACTTGTTGTCTGTAAAACTGCAGTATTTACATTTATATTTTGTATCCTCTTCTTTAAAAAGCGCCGGCATAGAGGATGGATGTATTACTGCAACAAAAAATCGAAAAACATTAAAAACACCTTCTTCTATTTTAACAGAACGTTGTGTTACTTTACCTTTTTCATAATTATTTGCATGACGAATAAGTAACCAAACTACTAATGCGACAATAAGTAGAACAATAATTAACGGAATAATATCGTAAATTAAATTATTAAAGTTTATTTCCTTAGGGTCTATAAAGTCCATTCCCAGCTAAATTAGTAAAATTTTCATTGTTTTTTGGAGCCTAAGATTTTTATTAATGTTATATTTACGCAACTAAAAAACACAATTATGGCTTACAACTTATTAAAAAGAAAACGTGGTATTATTACCGGTGCTTTAGATGAAAACTCAATTGCCTGGCAGGTGGCTCTTAAGGCACATGAAGAAGGAGCAACATTTGTACTTACAAATGCGCCAATTGCAATGCGTATGGGCGAAATAAATAAGCTGGCCGCGGCAACCAATTCTAAAATTATTCCCGCTGATGCAACAAGTGTTGAAGAAATTGAAAAATTGTATACCGAATCAATGGCACATTTAGGTGGTAAAATTGATTTTGTTTTACATTCAATTGGCATGAGTGTTAATATGCGTAAAGACATTCCATATACTGAATTGAATTACGATTATTATCAAAAAGGTGCTGATATTTCTGCACTTTCTTTTCATAAAATGCTTGCAGTTGCATATAAATTGGATGCCATTAATGATTGGGGGTCTGTTGTAGCACTTACATATATGGGCGCTCAACGTGCATTTCCATTTTATACAGATATGTCTGACATTAAAGCCATGTTAGAGAGTATTGCACGTAGTTTTGGTTACCACTATGGTAAAAAGAATAATGTAAGAATAAATACTATTTCACAATCTCCAACAAAAACAAAAGCCGGTACGAGTATTAAAGGCTTTTTGGATTTTTATGATTTCGCTGAAATGCAATCACCGCTTGGCAATGCCAGTGCCGAAGATTGCGCTAATTATTGTGTAAGTCTTTTTAGCGATATGACAAAAATGGTAACCATGCAAAACCTGTTTCACGATGGGGGCTACTCGTCAACCGGTGTAACCCAGGATCAGTTAAACGCCATGACAAAATAAAGACAATTCATATTAAGAATTTATAAAAGGCAGATATATTTCTGCCTTTTCTTTTTTTATAAAGGTTTGAAATGTACTTTTACAAAAAATCTCCGCAATGTCTTTATTAGCAACCGCAAAAGAAAAAAACGTTAAGCTTACTATTTACATTACCACTATTGCAGTGTGTGGATTGGTGATGGTATTAAATCAAAAATGGATCCCACATCCCGATACTTTCCCAAATTTAATTTACAAATTGCCAATGGTTAATGCTTTTTTAAACGGAAGCTGTACGATACTTCTTTTATTTTCTTTATGGGCCATTAAAAAAAGAAACATTGAATTACATAAAAAACTAAACATCACTGCTTTTATTTTTAGTTCTGTTTTTTTATTATGTTATGTTACAGCACATTATTTTATTCCCGACACAAAATATGGCGATGTGGATCATGACGGAATTATGAGTGCTGCCGAGAGCGCTTCTGTGAGAGGAATTAAGCCTATTTACCTTGTTATTTTATTAACGCATATTTTTTTAGCGGTGTTAGTATTGCCAATGATCCTCTTATCGTTTTATTATGGTTTAACAGATCAACGCGAAAAGCATAAAAAATTAACGCGCTTTAGTTATCCTGTTTGGTTATATGTAACAATTACAGGTGTGGTGGTTTATATAATGATCGCGCCTTATTATAATTATTAGGATTGAACAACTCATTTCAAAAATATTTTTACTTTCTTAGTTCCTTATTAATTTTTATTTCGTGTACAACAACTTCTAAAAAAGAAAACGAAGTTGTAATTACAGATAAAGAAATTACCTGGAGCAAACACATTGCGCCAATCGTTTTTAAAAACTGTACACCCTGTCACCGTCCCGGCGAAAGCGGTCCTTTTAATTTATTAAGTTATGCCGATGCTGTAAAAAAAGCAAAGCTTATAAAATTTGTTACACAAACCCGTTACATGCCCCCCTGGCCGGCTGATGCCAGCTACTCACATTTTATTGGTGAAAAAGTATTAACCAAAACCGGAATTGAGTTATTAAAATTATGGGTAGATAATAATTGTTTGCGTGGCGATAGTTTAGCAGAGCCCAATGCGCCAACATTTTACACAGGCTCTTATTTTGGAAAACCAGATCTTGTTATAAAAGCGCAAAAACCTTATGCAGTAAAAGGAAACGGAACAGACGTTTTTTTGATCATGAAATTTCCTTACGAAATTGAAAAAGATACACTAATAGATTTTGTTGAGTTTGTTCCCGCGCAAAGAAAATTAATTCATCACGTTAATGGCCATTTAATTTCTTACGCTAATAACCGTGCGTTTAATTATTTAAGCGGCGAATCAATTCACGAAGACACTAAAGCACAATTAATGGATGTGTATTCGCAAATGCACATTCCTTATACTGATCAATTACAGCCGCAGTTTCCGACCTTAACACCAAACGTGGTTTATTATTTACCTGGTTATATTCCGCCCTCGTATCCAAAAGAAATGGGAGGCTATAAGTTTAAAAAGAACGGTGCGTTCTTGTTAAACAATATTCATTACGGGCCAAGTAATAAAGGGCTTTTAGATAGTAGTTATATAAATGTTTTTTATCGCAAGTCTTCAATTGAAAGACCTGTAGCTGAAACACAGCTTGGCACCTTTGGAATTTCCAAAATAGAACCGGAATTTATTATTCCACCAAACGAAATAAAAACGTTTCACACGCAAACAACATTGCAACAACCTATTTCTATGCTTTCGGTTAATCCACATATGCATTTAATTGGTAAAACATTTTGGGCTTTTGCAATAAAACTGAACGGGGATACTGTGCCTATTATTAAAATAAATAAATGGGATTTCAGGTGGCAATATTATTACACGTTTAAACATCCTTTAAAATTGGAAAGAGGAACTACCATTTTTGTTTATGGCACTTTTGATAATACAAAAAATAACCCCAACAATCCCTTCTCGCCACCACAAAGCATTACACAAGGCAATGGTGTGGAGAGCATGAAAACTACCGAAGAGATGTTCCAGTTTATTTTCACATTCCTACCTTATAAAAAAGGCGATGAGAATATAGATCTTGAAAGGAAATAATCAAAGAACAACAAATCTTTTTACAATTATTTTTTCTGATAGAGTAGCAACGTGCATAAAATAGATACCGGACGGAAAGTTTTCTAAAGGAATATTTATTTTGGTTTCATTTAATTGCAATGAATTAATAAGCTCGCCTGATAAATTATAGATCAGTACTTTTTTTATTTCTTCATATTCATTTAAAACGGTAATGTTGTTTGTTGCAGGATTTGGAAATAAAAGTATTTCAGGATCAATCGTCTCATTATTAATTTCGGTAATTGTAGAAAGCTTTATTCCTGTTGCGATATTTATAATTTCAGTTGGTTTTGGAAGAATATCAAACTCCCATAAGCAAGGAATTGTGCTGAAATTAAATTTTGCAGTTACTTTATAATGTCCGGGCTTCTGTAAAAGCGTAAATCTTTTTTTAAAGGAATCTACCAATATATTGTTGTAATACACGCGTACCCCGGTGGCATTATACATTGTACAGGTGCTGGAAATAGTAAAAACATCGAAAGAGTCTTTTTCGTTTTGCCTTACAGAGGCACTCCCATGACTTATACCGTAAAATTTTATTCCGTTAGATGTACCACAACCCGGCTCATTACACCCGGCGTTTATTTTATTTGCCATTAATGATAAAATTAAAAAGCAGCCTGTTTTTATAACTTTCATTATTTTATAACGACTTTCAACAGTCGATATTGCTAAAGAAAAAAGCGTAATTAAACTTTACTTGAAAAAATCCTTGAATTATTAAAATATTCAGTATCTTAGCCTTACGAAAATCTAAATGCATTTAAATTTTATAAAAATGAAACGAATAATTTTACTCAGCTTCTTGTTTTTAACAGTATTATCAACCATCGCTCAAGTGCCCGGTGATACCATTGTTGTAAAAGCTTTTAAGTATGGCAGTGCCACACGCGATACCTTATTACAGTTTCCAAACGGAACTCTAACCTTCGAGAAAATAATTTTAAAGTATAATATGCGTTGCAAAAATGCATTGATCTCTACGCAAACTTTACCTAACCAGGGTTGTGGCGAATGGGATTATTCTTGTAATACTTATATTGTTGATTCTTCAAGAACAGAGAATGACCTTAACCTTCAACCAAATTATATAGTTTCAAATTATACTGCTACAACGTTTCCCTATGTGACGCAACCGGTTTATGATTATTATAATTACAACCAAACTAATGTTGTATTAAACAATATCATTTCCGAAAATCAATACACAGTTGGCGCAGGCTCATCATCTCTTCCTGATTTTTTAAAAGCAGATGAAAGATCAGGCAGATCTCAAATTTTATATACTGCTACCGAATTAACATCTGCAGGCTTTACTGCTGGTAATATTGATGGTATTTTATTAAATGTTACAAATGCAGGAGGTGGCGTTAACTTTTTTAAAGTTGGCATTCAACATAGTAGCGCAACAACACTAAATTCAAATACGGTTACGGTAACCGGTTTTACAAATGTGTTCAATCAAAATTTTTCTTTCGTTACCGGAAGTAACAGGTTGCAATTTCATACATCATTTGTATGGAATGGAACAAGCAACGTATTAATTGATCTTGCGTTTACTAATACAGTTCCAAACAACCCCATCGTATTTAGCGGAAGCAGTAACGCATCCATTATGTCGCTTTACGCAAAAAATAATTATGCACTCGATCTTTCAGCATTAGGCCACCTTCCTTTAAATACATCTATGCTTTCGTCTATCAATAATGAAATTACAGTTGCGTTTTGGTCATATGGTAATTCATCACAGCTTCCAACAAATACATCTTTATTAGAAGGGTATGCTGCTAATCCAAATTTGCGTAATTTAAATTTACACTTACCATGGAGCGATAACAATATGTATTTTGATTGTGGTTATAGCGCCGGGGGTTATGATAGAATTAATAAAGTGGCCACACCTGCTGAGCAGGGCGGACAATGGCATCACTGGGCGTTTACAAAAAATGCAACAACCGGTAATATGAAGATCTACCTTGATGGTTTATTGTGGAGTTCCGGTACCGGAAAAACGAAACCAATTTCTATCTTAACTTTAATTTTAGGTAAAGACGCTCTCTTATCAAACAACCTTAATTACAAGGGAAAAATAAATGAGTTTACTATCTGGGATAAAGAATTAGCATTAAACGACATTCAATCGTGGATGAATAAACCCATTGGTGCAACACATCCGTTCTACACAAATTTAGTAGCCTACTATAAAATGAATGAAGGTACAGGCTTATTAATTAACGATACAAAAAACAGTTTAACATCAACCGGTGTTAACCTTCAATGGACTTATGATTTTGGACATAATCTTAAAAGAACATTTTCTGAAACGAATTTACGCCCTAATATTATTTTTGTGAGAGGTACGTATGCAACAACAGCAACAACAGTTACTACAAAAGATTCTGTTGCTCACAATCCAAATGTTGTAATGCAGTATTCTATTACTTCTAATGCAACAGTAACGCCTGTAATAAATGATGCAGTGGTTTTAGTGGCTACTTCAAATTCATACGCAGCAACACCTTCAAAAATTTACGATGGTGATACGGGTGTATTAACAGGCACTGTAGCAACAACGCCAACAGGAACCCTTGTTATTTCAAATTTAAATTATTACAAACGTTTTCCTTTTTATAACGAGATCATGTCGTTTGTTACACCTTACGGTAAAGGACTTGATCTTGGTGTGAAAGGAAAAACATGGTATTATGATATTACAGATTATACACCAATTTTAAAAGGACCAAAACGTTTATTAATGACCATGGGTGGTGAAAACCAGGAACAAATGGACCTTGATTTTATTTTTATTGTTGGCACACCACCAAGAAATGTTGTAGAATATAAACAGTTATGGCAAGGTGGAGCCCGTTATGGCGGAGTTCTAATTCAAAATATTACAAACAATGCCCGTTTTGAACCTTTAACTGTGCCAATGCACGCGAGCGGGCAAGCATTTAAAATGCGCTCAACAATTACAGGTCATGGGGCACAGGGAGAGTTTCAACAAAATGGCGGCCAGGTAAACCATTTACTTAATATCAATGGCGGTCCTTATGAATTTAGTTGGATAATCAGTACAGAATGTTCTACAAATCCCATTTATCCACAGGGTGGTACATGGTTGTATGATAGACAGGGCTGGTGCCCGGGCCAAACATCTCTTACAAAAGAATTTAATCTTACTGCTTCTGTAACTCCGGGTTCAACTGTAACGTTGGATTACCATACTTCTAATCCGCCGGTTTCTACAGGTGATTACAGATATATAGTAGCACAACAATTAGTAACTTATGGTGGCGCAAATCATAGTAATGATGCTGCAATAATTGATGTATTGGCACCAACAGATAAAGTTTTGTACTCCAGGACTAATCCTATGTGCTCAAGCCCCTTAATTTTAGTAAGAAATACAGGTTCAGGCGCTTTAACAAGTTTAGATATTGAGTATTGGGTAAATAATTCAAGCGTGAAACAAACGCACACCTGGACTGGCAATTTAGCTTTTATGGATACCATTCGTATACCATTACCTGTGGGTACGCTTTGGCAAACAGGCATTACCTCAACAAACAATAAGTTTAAAGTGGAATTGAAAAAAGCAAACGGTGTTGTAGATGATTATTCATTCAATAATATTTACAGTTCTGATTTTGTTGTACCGGCTTGGGTGCCTGATAATTTTTCGATTGAATTTAAAACCAACAACCTTGTACATAATACATACACAATTATTGATGATAACGGTAACATAGTAGGTCAAAGTAATTTTACCGATCCAAATACAGTTTACCAGGATTATTTTACATTAAATGGATGTTATACATTAATTGTTGATGATGTTAATGGTGACGGCTTGTCTTGGTGGGCAAACACAGCGCAGGGCACAGGTTATGTAAGATTAAGAGATAATTTTAATAATATCATAAAAACCTTTCAACCCGATTTTGGAAGTAGATTTGAATACAGTTTTACAACAAACGGACCATTATCTGTAAAAGAAAATAAACTGGCAGTATCTTTAAACTTATATCCAAACCCTGCGCACGATAAATTTATTATAGATGGGTCTGAATTAGAAGGCGCAAAAGTAGTTATTACAAATGTAATTGGTCAAACAATTGTATTACCTGTAACATCAAAGAAAAGCGATGTGATGGAATTTAACACTTCATCATTATCTAAAGGAATTTATTTTGTAACAATAACAAAAGATGGAAACATAGCTACTAAAAAAGTAGTGGTTAACTAAAAATCTTTGCCACTAATTTCACGAAGTAGCACTAAATGTGGTAGATTTGATTGGTGAAATTATTGTTCGGGACAATTTTGTCCCGAACAATATAAATTACACAAAACAATACGAAAGCAATAATTAATAATTTGTGAGATTAGTGTAATTCGTGGCT